>CAJONI010000064.1 GCA_905235995.1 uncultured Bacteroidales bacterium | reverse complement strand
CGAAGAGCCCTTCATCCAGGCCCAGGTCATCAGCAAGAGCGAGTTCTACGGCCCCATCATGAAGCTCTGCCTCGACAAGCGCGGCATACTCAAGAGCGAGCACTACCTCACCGCCGACCGCGTCGAGCTGACCTATGAGATGCCGCTCTCCGAGATCGTGTTCGACTTCTACGACAAGCTCAAGAGCATATCCAAGGGTTATGCCTCGTTCGACTACCACATCATAGGCTTCCGGCCAGCCAAGCTAGTCAAGCTCGACATCCTGCTCAACGGCGAGCCCGCCGACGCCCTCTCGACGCTCATCCACCAGGACCACGCCTACGAATTCGGCCGCAAGATATGCGAGAAGCTCAAGGAGCTGATCCCGCGCCAGCAGTTCGACATCGCCATCCAGGCCGCGATAGGAGCCAAGATCATCGCCCGCGAGACGGTGCGGCAAGTGCGCAAGGACGTGACGGCCAAGTGCTACGGCGGCGACATCACCCGTAAGCGCAAGCTGCTCGAAAAGCAAAAGGCCGGCAAGAAGCGCATGCGCCAGATCGGCCAGGTCGAAGTGCCGCAGTCAGCCTTCATGGCGGTGCTCAAGCTCGATTAGACCTGAGGTCTAAAGATTTTTAAAATTTTTAGTACTTTGTGATACAAGGTACTAATTTTTTTATATATCTTTGCGCCGTAAACCAAAGACTATGCTGATAGACCTCCAGAACATCCACAAGACCTACGACAACGGACAACCGTTGCACGTGCTCAAAGGCATTGACCTTCAGATCGAAAAGGGCGAATTCGTGTCGATCATGGGCGCCTCCGGCTCCGGAAAGTCGACCCTGCTCAACATCCTCGGCATCCTCGACAACTACGACGAAGGCGAGTACCATCTGGCAGGACACCTCATCAAGAACCTCAGCGAACGCGCAAGCGCCACCTACCGCAACCAGATGATAGGCTTCGTGTTCCAGAGCTTCAACCTCATAGGCTTCAAGACAGCCGTCGAGAACGTCGAGCTCCCCCTCTTCTACCAGGGCGTCAGCCGCCACCGCCGCCACGAAATCGCCATGTCCTATCTGGAAAAGATGGGCCTCACCGACTGGGCCTCCCACTATCCCAACGAGATGTCCGGCGGCCAGAAGCAGAGGGTGGCCATCGCCCGCGCCCTGATCACACATCCCGAGATCATCCTGGCCGACGAGCCCACCGGAGCCCTCGACTCAAAGACCTCCGTCGAGGTGATGGACCTCCTCACCCGGCTCAACCGTGAAGACGGCGTTACGATAATAGTGGTGACCCACGAAAGCGGCGTGGCCAACTGCGCCAACAAGATCGTCCACATCAAGGACGGCCAGATCGAGCGCATCGAAGACAACCGGCTGCACCACAGCTCGATGTTCGGCACACAAACCGTCATGAAATAATGCGATGAGAGACCTCCTCCTTGAAATATGGGAATCCGTCCGGCGGAACAAGCTCCGCACGAGCCTGACCGGCTTCGCCGTGGCATGGGGCATCTTCATGCTCATAGTGCTGCTCGGCGCCGGCAACGGCCTGCTCAACGCCTTCCTCAGCGACAGCGACAGCTTCGCCTCCAACACCATGATGATAGGGGGCGGACGCACCTCCAAGCCCTACGACGGCTTGAAGCAGGGCAGGCGCATCGCGCTCACCGACAGCGACGTCGAGTTGCTCAAGAAAGGCTCCATCGGCGAACATGTTGACCTGGTGTCCGGCTCCGTCAGCAAAGGCGGCTACACCATGACCTACGGCCGGCGCTACTTCACCAACGTGACTCTCAACGGCACTTATCCCGGCGACGCCGAGATGAACCGGGTCAAGATGGACGCCGGACGCTTCATCAACGACAAGGATATTGCAGAAAAGCGTAAAGTCATCATAATCACCCACCTCCACGCCAAGAACTTCCTTGCCGGAAGCACGGACTACGACAAGCTGCTTGGACAGAAAGTCAAGGTGGGCAACCTGTCGTTCACCATCATCGGTGTCCGCCACGGATTCGAAAACGAAAACGACCGTGACCTTTACGTACCCTATACCACCGTCAAGTCGATCTTCGGCCTGAACGACGAAGTCGACGAGATCACCATGTCGTTCCACGGACTGAAGAACGAGGCCGAAAGCGACCTCTTCGAGAACAAGGTCCGCACGACTCTCAACGCGGCCCACCGCGCCGCACCCGACGACAGAAGAGCCGTCTGGATCTGGAACCGCTTCAAACAGAACCTGCAGATGCAAAAGGGCAGGAGCATCCTGCTGACTGCCCTGTGGATCATCGGCCTGTTCACGCTGGTGAGCGGTGTCGTGGGCGTGAGCAACATCATGCTGATCACAGTGAAGGAGCGCACCCACGAGTTCGGTATCCGCAAGGCCCTCGGCGCCCGTCCCGGCAGCATCCTGAAACTTATCGTGACTGAAAGCGTGATCATCACCGCCTTCTTCGGATATATAGGGATGCTTCTTGGCATGATTGCATGCGAGATACTCGACATGACGGTCGGACAGTCGAAGATGGAGATCTTCGGGCAGAGCGTCAAGATGCTCGAAGACCCGTCGGTCGGCCTGAGTACGGCCATAGGCGCGACTGTCGTGCTGATCGTGGCCGGAACCATCGCAGGCATCTTCCCCGCCATGCAGGCCGCCAAAGTCAAACCCATTGAAGCACTGAGGGCTGAATAGTATGAGACACCGTTTTGATTTCGATACACTGCGCGAGATCATCGATTCGCTGTTCCGCAACCGGCGCCGCACCATCCTTACCGGCTTCGGCATCTTCTGGGGGCTGTTCATGCTGCTGTTCCTGGTGGGTGGCGGCAAAGGACTCAAGCACGAACTTTCCGAAAACTTCGAGGGCTTCGCTTCCAATACCATGGTGCTCGTCTCCACGAACACCTCGAAACCCTGGAAAGGAATGAAGGAAGGCCGCTACTGGCAGCTTACCCGCCGGGACGTGGAACGGCTGAAGGTCCTGATGCCCGAACTCGACGTAGTCGCACCCATAGTGAGCAACTGGGGCCAGACAGTCTATCGCAAAGGCAATTCCACCAATCCCGGAATCAAAGGCATCTCCGGCGACTACAGCAGGATCGAGCAGCCTCTCATCAAATACGGCCGCTCCATCAGCGACGCCGACGTGGAGCAGGAACGCAAGGTCTGCGTCATCGGCAAGCGCATCTACAACGACCTCTTCCCCGAGGGCGGCGACCCTTGCGGAGAATTCATCCAGATAGGATCCGTGTTCATGCAGGTCATCGGCGTGGACTACTCCAGCGGCAACATAAACATCAACGGCAGCTCCGACAATTCGGTGATGATTCCGTTCTCCGTCGCGGCCACGCTTTACAAGAGAGGCAACAATGTCGACCTGATCTGCATGACAGGCAAGAAAGGCGTGAAGATGAGTTCTCTCGAGCCGCGCATACGCAGCATCATGGCCCGCGAACACGTCTTCGACCCGACCGACGACCAGGCCTTGCTGCTCATCAATACCGAGCAGTTGTTTTCGATAATCGACAATCTTTTCCGCGGCGTGAACTTCCTCATCTGGCTGGTGGGCATAGGTACGCTGCTGGCCGGCGCCGTGGGCGTGAGCAACATCATGATGGTGACTGTGCGCGAGCGGACCGTGGAGATAGGCATCCGCCGGGCCATAGGCGCAGTACCGCGTGACATCCTCTCGCAGATCATCTGGGAGAGCGTGTCCCTGACCCTTGCGGCAGGTTGTACAGGCATAGTGTTCTCAGTGCTGATTCTCAATGTGGTCGAGATGATCTCCGCGAAGCCCTTCTTCCAGATCAATTTCTGGACGGCAATCCTGGCCGCACTGCTGCTCAGCGTGCTGGGCGTGCTTGCCGGCCTCGCCCCCGCCCTCCGGGCCATGGGCATAAAACCCGTAGACGCCATGCGCGACGAATAAATTGAAATAAACAATAAAAACGATATGAAACGCATTTTCAAGTACATTGTGGTAACCCTGATAGCCGTAGTCTTTCTGGGTACCTTTGCCTTCCTCTTCGTGAAATCCAAACCCAAGGAGGTGAAGTATCACGAACTGACCGCCGAGCTGACCGACATCCAGCGCAGCGCCGTTGTGACAGGCAAGATCGTCCCGCGCAACGAGGTCAACGTCAAGCCGCAGATCAACGGCATCATCGCCGAGCTCTACAAGGAAGCCGGCCAGCAGGTGCAGCAGGGCGAGGTTATCGCCAAACTGAGGGTGATTCCCGACATGAATTCCCTGAGCTCCGCCCAGAGCCGCGTGAGGCTCTCCGAGATCAACCTCAAGCAGGCCCAGACCAACTTCGACCGCGAAAAGGCCCTCCACGACCAGCATCTGGTAAGCGACGAGGAATTCGACCAGGTGCTCCAGCAGCTCAACCAGGCCAAGGAGGAGCGTGCCGCGGCACAGGATGCCCTCGAGGTCATCCGCGACGGTGTATCGAAGGCCAACGCCACCTCGAGCTCCACCCTCGTGCGCTCGACCGTGACCGGCCTGATCCTCGATATCCCCGTCAAGGTGGGTAATTCCGTGATCCAGGCCAACACCATGAACGACGGTACCACCGTCGCCACAGTGGCCGACATGAACGACCTTATCTTCGACGGCCAGATCGACGAGACCGAGGTGGGTGCGCTCTCCGAAGGGATGCCCGTGGTCATCACCATCGGTGCCCTGCAGGACTATTCGCTCGACGCCACCCTCGAATACATCGCGCCCAAGGCCGTGGAGAACAACGGCGCCAACCAGTTCGAGATTAAGGCGGCGGTGCAGGCCGACCCTAACCAGCGCATACGCTCTGGCTACAGCGCCAACGCGGAGATCGTGCTGCAGAGGGTCGAACAGGTGCTCGCCGTCTCCGAAAGCGCCCTCGAATTCTCCGGCGACTCCACCTTCGTGTACCGCAAGGGCGACGACGGAATCTTCACGCGCACTCCCGTCACCACCGGCGTGAGCGACGGCATCAACATAGAAATCAAGGACGGCCTGAACAAGGGTGACACCGTCCGCGGCAACCAGATAATCGAGGAGAAGTAACATGAAAAAGACATTATTCCTTATGGCACTGCTGTGCGCCTCGCTTGGCGCCGGCGCCCAGGAAAAGCCCTGGAACCTCACCGACTGCATCAACTACGCACTCGACCACAACCTGACCGTGCAGCAGAGCGCCCTCCAGGTCGCACAGCGTGAAGTCGCCGTCAACACGGCGAAGAACAACCGGCTTCCCGGCGTTTCTGCCGGCGCCTCCCAGAACTTCTCGTTCGGCCGTGGCCTCAACTCCGAAAACACTTACGTGAACACGAACACCACCAACACGTCGTTCAGCCTCGGAGCCGACATGACCCTGTTCAACGGAATGAGGAACTACAACAACGTGCTGCTAAGCAAGCTCAACCTCGAAGCCGCCACCATCGACCTCGAGAAAGCCAAGGACGACATCCGTGTAGCTGTGGCGAAGGCCTACGTGCAGATACTCTACAACCAGGAAATCCTCGACGTGGCTCTACGCCAGATAGATATCGACGCCTTCCAGGTGGAACGGCTGAAGGCCCTTCGCGACAACGGCAAGGGCACCGACGCTGAAGTCGCGGCCCAGCAGGCCACCCTCGCCCAGAGCAGGCTCACCGCCGTGCAGGCCGAGAACAATCTCAAGATTTCGAAACTCGACCTTGCCCAGCTGCTGGAACTCCCCACGCCCGAAGGCTTCGACGTAGTGATCCCTTCCGTGGACGCCTTTGCCGTGCAGCTGCCCGCAGGCCCTGAGGTCATCTTCGAGGAAGCCGTCGGCATCAAGCCCTCGGTCAAGGCCGAAGAGACCCGGCTCGCATACGCGGAACGCAACATATCCCTTGCCAAGGGCGGCTATCTGCCGACTCTCTCCCTCAACGGAGGCCTGGGCACCAACTATTACACCAGCTCCGGCTACACCTCGAAGAAGTTCTTCGAGCAGCTCGGCACCAACTTCAGCCAGTACGTCGGCCTCTCGCTCAACATTCCCATCTTCTCGCGCATGAGCAACCGCAACCAGGTCAGGACCGCGAAGATCAGCTACCAGAGCCAGGCCCTGCAGCTCGAGACCGCCAAGAAGAACCTTTACAAGGAAATCCAGCAGGCCTGGTACAACGCCCTGGCCTCCGACAGCAAGTTCCAGAGCGCCACTTCGGCCGAGGTCTCCGCCGCCGAGAGCTTTGCGCTCATAAAGGCGAAATACGAGAACGGCAAGGCCACCGTCACCGAATTCAACGAGGCCAAGAACCGCTACCTCAAGGCCGCCTCCGACCTGGCCCAGTCCCGCTACGAATATCTCTACCAGACCCGTCTGCTCGACTACTACCGGGGACACGAATTGACTTTTTAAAACGCAATCCCGGGCCTGACCCGGGATCTGATACCAACGAGCATGAAAAAGACCTGTGACGTCGCCATCGGCGGCAAAGCCTTCATCATCGACGAAGACGCGTACGCACGCCTTCAGTCCTACCTCGACACTTTCCGCTCCCGCCTGTCCGGATCGCAGGGTGACGAAGTGATGGACGAGCTGGAATCACGCATCGCGGAGCTCCTGCAGGCGAACCTGGGCTCAGGACAGCAGACTGTGAGCATAAGCCTGATCGAGCGTATCACCGCCCAGCTGGGCATGCCCGACGGCAAGCCCGAGAATGAAAACATCAATCAGGAACAATTTACTACCTCTACCATGACCCCTTCCAAGAAACTATATCTCGACGTGGACGACCGCAAGATCGCGGGCGTCTGCAGCGGTCTTGCCGCCTATTTCGATATCGACGTGACCATCGTCAGAGTCCTCTTCCTGGCCTCTCTCGTAGTCGGCGGCTTCGGCTTCTGGCTCTATCTCATCATCTGGATCGTCGCGCCCAAGGCCATGACTCCCGCACAGAAGTGCGAACTCCGCGGCTGGGACCCCAACGCTGAAAACATGGCCCGTTTCACCGACAGCACAAGACATTGAACCATGAGCCCGAATGCTGAAAACGTGCGGTCGCAGATGCGGAAGGGGGTGCTGGAATACTGCATCCTGGGCATCCTCGCAAAAAAGGAGTCCTATGCATCGGCCATCCTGGCCGACCTCAAGGATTCCGGAATGATCATCGTCGAGGGAACGCTCTATCCGCTGCTCATCCGCCTGAAGAACCAGGGTTCGCTCGATTACCGCTGGGAAGAATCGACGCAGGGTCCTCCACGCAAATACTACTGTATCAGCGACGAAGGACGCGCTCTCCTTTCCGAGATGGACGCCTCGTGGAACGAACTTGTTGAAACCATCAAAACCATCAGACAATGACCGAGATTCAGAAAGTAAGCATTGGCGGCTACGGCTTCACCCTTGAAGTCGAAGCCTACAACCTGGTCAAGAAATATCTGGACGAACTCGAAGCCTGGTACGCGAAGCTGGAAGGCGGAGCCGAAGTGATGGAAGGCTTCGAGGAGCGCATGGCCGAACTGCTCTACGAGCGTTGCGGCGACAGCGGGGTGGCTTCGGTGGCCGATGTCCAGAGAATCATGGACATACTCGGCAAGCCCGAGGCCATAGAGTCGGACGAGGATGCCCAGCCCGCAGCAGCACCGTCCGCTACCAAGTCCGAAAAGCCGAAGGAACATCGCAGGCTCTACCGCATCCCCACCGGCAAGATGCTCGGCGGTGTGTGCAACGGGCTGGCGGCATATTTCAAGATCGACGTAGTATGGCTTCGCATCGCTTTCGTAGTCCTGGTCATACTGGGCATGACCCTGTCTCGCTACGGCTCGTTCTTCGACAATTTGGCCATTTGGGCGTGCCTTCTCTACATGGCGCTCTGGATTGCAATGCCCGAGGCCAGGACCGTGCAGCAGCGCTGGGAGATGGGGGTATCCAGTCCTCCGGCCGCCCCACCCCAGGTTCCACACAGAACCGCTGCGGGAAGCGTTGTCCTGATAGTCATAGGTTACATTCTGCTGCTCATTGGTGTGGCAGGACTGACCATGGGGCTGGCTGCCGTTTCAGGCTTCAGGATATGCGGGACGACCTTCATGGAAGGTTTGCGCGACATGATGTCGTGGAATGCACCCGAGCTTCTTCCGGTCATCGATTCCTGGTGGGCGAAGTTGCTGGGCCTGCTCGTGTGGATGCTGCCCTGCCTGGGCACGATCTACGGCGGGGTGATGCTGATCTTCGACCTGCGTCCGCCGCGCTGGCGCCCTGGCCTGGTGATCTTCTGCCTCTGGATCATATCGGTCACTGTCATGGCCGTCCTTACGACCATGACCGCCATAGGATCATGAAAAAAGCCCGGTTCGACCGGGCTTTTTCATCGTCATCCCGGGCTTGACCCGGGATCTCCTCAGCGTTTCTCCCTAGGCCTGGGGCCCTGGGGAGGATTGTTTCTCAGGTTGTGGATCATCCTCATCTGGAATGCCTCCTCGGCCTCATAGAGCTTCGCAACCTTGCGTACGGGCAGCACCTCCTTGAACTTGGGATACCAGTCCGCCATTACCTGCGAAGAAGCCTTGGATGCCTGGACATAGGCGTCCAGCTTTTTCTCCAGCTCCTTTTCGGAGAGTTCGTCGCCTTTCTTGCCGCGGATCTCACCGAAAATGGACATGGCCTTCTTGTGGGCTTCCTGCATTTCATTGGAGCACTGGTTGTACACGGGCCAGAACACCTGCGCCTCCTCGGGGATCAGGTCGAGTTCCGAAGTGATAAACGCTATCTTCTCCGAGCGGATCCGCTCGAAATCCTTCTTGCGCTGCTGTTCGTCAGGCTTTCCGCCCTGGGGCTGGGCCATGAGTGCGGCCGCCGAGAACAGGCAAACCGCCAGAGTCATCATCAATCGTTTCATAATCAATAATTTTGAGCGTAAATCTCGGCCAGGTCGGCGAAACTCATCGAAGCGGCCAGGTAGTTGACCAGGGTCTCTTCGTCGATTTCGGATTCTTCTTCGACCGGGTTTTCCATCTGATAATAGTTCATGAGCGAAGAGGGCTGGATGAACTCTTCCTCGATCGTCGCGTATTCCGTTACGGAAACGGAAGCTCCGCGCTTGAGCGTGTGGGTAAGCGAAAGCACTCCATAGCCCATGCCGAAGATGATGGCGAAGGTCGCCGCCAGCGACAGGGCGGGCTTGAGTATGCGCCACACGGGGCGGCGGGGCGCCACAGCCTCTTCCTCTTCTGCCTTGATGCGGGCCATCATGCGGTCTTCGAAGGATTCGAAATATCCCTCGGGAGTCCTGAAGGCTTGCTTCCGGAGCTCTTCGCTTTCCAACCAGTTCTTCTTTTCGTTCATACGCTTACTTAGACGAGTGTGACTCAAAAAGGTTTAATTCAAATTTTCATATCCATCTCTTCCTGCATCCATTCCTTGATTTTTTCATAGGCATGGTGGTAGGAAGCCTTGAGCGAACCCTCCGAGGTCTCGAGCACGTCGGCTATTTCGGAATAGGGCATGTCTTCGAAGTAGCGGAGGTTGAACACGGCTTTCTGCTTGGGCGGCAGTTTCGCGATGCAGCGGTGCAGGGCTTCCTGCAGCCGGTCGCCGTCGAACCACGGGTCGGAAGGAAGCCTTTCCGCGGCGAGCATCGCGCCCTGGTCGCTCCGTGTCTGCCGTTTCGTGAGGAAGGAGATGGTCTCGTTGGTGGCGATGCGCCAGAGCCAGGTGTACAGGCCGGAATCACCCCGGAACGACTCGAGTCCCTTCCATATCTTTATAAAAGTGTTCTGCAGGCAGTCGTCGGCGTCGTCATGGTCGATCACCATGCGGCGGATATGCCAGTAGAGCCGCTCCTGATAGGTTTTCAGCAGCAGCCTGAACGCCTGCTCGTGCGAGCCGTCCCTGTAAAGCCTGAGTATTTCGCTGTCGGAGGCCATCGCGGGGGACGGTTAGCTGACGATCTGTCCGTCGCTGATCTCCACAGTGCGGTCGCTCATGGCGGCCAGCGAGGGGTCGTGGGTTACGATGACGATGGTCACGCCGAAGCGGTCCCTGAGCTCGAAAAAGAGCCTGTGGAGCGATTCCTTGGTCTTGCTGTCGAGATTTCCGGAAGGTTCGTCGGCGAAGAGCACGTTGGGCTGGTTGACCAGGGCGCGGGCTATCGCAACCCGCTGCTGCTCACCGCCGCTGAGCTCCGAAGGCTTATGGGTGAAGCGCCCTTCCAGCCCCAGCAGCGCCAGAAGTTCCTCCGCCCGTGCCTTTGCCGCCGCACGCGGGGTCTTCGCTATCAGCGCGGGTATCATCACGTTCTCCACCGCAGTGAATTCGGGGAGAAGATGATGGAACTGGAATACGAAACCTATGCTCCTGTTGCGGAACGCGGCCAGGGGCTTCTCGCCAAGCGAGAAGATGTCGGTTCCGTCGATCAGCACCTTGCCGGAGTCGGGCCGCGAAAGCGAGCCCAGGATCTGCAGCAGGGTGCTCTTGCCGGCGCCCGAAGCGCCGACTATGCTCACCACTTCGGCGGGAGCTGCCGTAAAACAAACATCCTTCAGGACCCTGAGGGTCCCGAAGGATTTGTCGATATGAAGGGCTTTGATCATGCCCCGGAAAATCAGTCTTCCTCCTGCTGCTCCGCTTCGTAAGCCTTGAGGAGCTTGTCCTGCACGTCGGCCGGCACCTGCTGGTATTCGATGAATTCCTGGGTGAAGGTCGCGCGGCCGGAGGTCAGCGAGCTCAGCGTGGTGGAATATTTGTAGAGTTCGGCGAGGGGCACGCGGGCGCGGAGCACCTGGAAGCCCTTCTCGGAGGTCATGCCTTCGATCATGCCGCGGCGGTTCTGCAGGTCGCTCATCACGTCGCCCATGCAGTCGCCAGGCACCATCACCTCGACCATGTAGATAGGCTCGAGGATCTTCGGGGCGGCGTTCTTGAAGGCCTCGCGGAAAGCGTTGCGGCCGGCGATGATGAACGCGATTTCCTTGGAGTCCACCGGGTGCATCTTACCGTCGTACACGAACACGCGGATGTCGCGGGCGTAGGAACCCGTGAGCGGGCCCTCTTCGAGACGCTGGTTGATACCTTTCTTGATGGCGGGCATGAAGCTGTTGTCGATCGAGCCGCCGACCACGCAGTTGTAGAATTCCCACTTGCCGCCCCAGGGGAGTTCGAACTCCTCTTTCTGCTTGACGTTGAGCTGGGTGTCCTTGCCGTCGATCTTGAAGCGTGCGGTCGTTTCGACTCCTTCGACGATAGGC
The DNA here is from genome assembly GCA_905235995.1 of uncultured Bacteroidales bacterium. Lineage (GTDB taxonomy): Bacteria > Bacteroidota > Bacteroidia > Bacteroidales > UBA932 > Cacconaster. The sequence goes on along the minus strand of CAJONI010000064.1, from coordinate 6,959 downwards.
TCCACGATGAGGTGGACCTCACCGAACTGGCCGGCGCCGCCGGACTGCTTCTTGTGACGGTACTGTGCGTTGGCCACCTTGGTGATGGTCTCGCGGTACGGGATCTTCGGGGCGATGAACTCGACCTCGATCTTGGAGTTGTTGTTGAGGTTCCACTTGAGGATGTTGATCTGCTGCTCGCCCATGCCGTTGATGATGGTCTGCTTGAGCTCGCGGCTGTATTCCACGCGGAGGGTCGGGTCTTCTGCGCTTGCGCGGGAGAGGGCCTCGCCCAGCTTCTCCTCGTCCTTCTCGTCCACGGCCTTGATGGCGCAGCGGTACTTGAACGGAGGGAAGGTGATCGGGTCGACCACCTTGTCGTAACCGGGGGCGTTGAGGGTCTGGTTGGTCTTGACGGCCTTGAGCTTCACGGTGCAGCCCATGTCGCCCGCGACGATCTCCGTCACGCGCTCCTTCTTCTTGCCTGCCACCACGTAGAGGGTGGTGATGCGCTCCTTGGAGTCGGAGGTCATGTTGATTACATCCTGGCCTTCAGTGATCTTGCCCGACATCACCTTGAAGTAGGTCACGTCGCCGAGGTGCTGCTCCAGGGCGGTCTTGTAGACGAAGAGAGAGGTCGGACCGGCAACGCTCTGGGACGGAGCCGGGCAGAACTCGGTCACGAATTCCATGAGGCGGCGTACGCCCATGTCCTTCTTCGCGCAGACGCAGAACACAGGATAGATCTCACCCTTGTCGAAGCCCACGCGGAGACCCTGGTGCACTTCCTCTTCGGTGAGCTCGCCCTCGTCGAAGAACTTCATCATCAGCTCTTCGTCGCCTTCGGCGGCCTTCTCCACGAGTTCGGCGTGCATGTCTTCAGCCTTGCCCTTGAGGTCGGCGGGAATCTCGCACTCTTCGCAGGTACCGCTCTCATCCTTGAACTTGTACATCTTCATCTTCAGCACGTCGACGATGCTGTCGAAGTTCACTCCTGCGTTGACGGGGAACTGGACCACCACCGGCTTGCCGCCGAACGACTGGTGCAGGCTGTCGAGGGTGTTATCCCAGTTGGCCTTCTCGGTGTCGAGCTGGTTGACGGCGATGATCACAGGCTTGCCGTACTGCTCGGCGTAGCGGCCGTGGATCTCGGTGCCGACCTCGACGCCCTGTCCGGCGTTGACCAGCATGACTGCCGACTCGCAGACATTCAGGCCGAGCACGGCGCCTTCCACGAAGTCGTCGGCGCCCGGAGCGTCGATCACGTTGATCTTGTGGTCTTTGAATTCGGCATACAGAGGAGTGGAGTAGATGGAGCGCTGGTACAGCTGCTCGACTTCCGTGTTGTCGGATACGGTGTTCTTGCCTTCGATGGTTCCGCGGCGGTCGATCACCTTGCCCTCGAAGAGCATGGCTTCGGCGAGAGTGGTCTTGCCCGACCGCGTACCTCCAAGCAGGACGACGTTGCGGATTTGTTCAGTGGTGTAGTTCTTCATTTTATTTATAAACGTTTATAATTTTACTGTGCTTTTATCCGAATAGCCCGCAAATTTAGCGATTCTTTTTTATATCTTTGCTTTCCAGCAAGAAAAAAACCAAAGACCATGGAACCTTCCGATTTCAAAGGCGTATATAATCCGAATCCGCCCAAGCCCAAACCGAAGAAGCGAGCTCTCGAACTGGGCATGGAACAGCTCTCCGGCGTGGGCCGCATCATCGCCGTCGCCTCAGGCAAGGGCGGTGTGGGCAAATCGACCGTCGCGGTCAACCTGGCCATAACCCTGGCGAGGATGGGCATCCGCGTGGGCCTGGCCGACGCGGACGTCTACGGGCCGTCCGTTCCGACGATGACGGGCACCGAGCGCGCCATCCCCGAAGTCGAGGTCTACGACGAACTCGGACAGCCCCTGCCCATCGACGCCGAACTGACCGAAGGATGCAAGGAAATCATAGTCCCCGTCGCCAAATTCGGAGTCAAATGGATGAGCATAGGCTACTTCGCCAGGCCGGGGCAGGCTCTCATCTGGCGCGGTCCCATGGCTTGCAACGCCTTGAAACAGATGCTCCTGCAGGTAAAATGGGGAGAGTTGGACTACCTGCTCATCGACCTTCCTCCAGGAACCGGCGACATCCACATCTCCATGGTGCAGGACATCCCCCTTACCGGCGCCATCATCGTCACCACGCCCCAGGCCGTGGCCATCTCCGACGTCGAGAAGAGCGTCAACATGTTCCTCAACCCGCAGGTCAACAAGCCCATCCTGGGCATAGTGGAGAACATGTCGTGGTTCACTCCCGCCGAACTGCCCGACAAGCGCTACTACATCTTCGGACAGGGTGGCGGCGAGGCTTTGGCCAACAAATACGGCGTACCCCTCCTCGGCCGGATCCCCATCGTGATGTCCGTCCGCGAATCCGGCGACAAGGGAATCCCCGCCGCCATGGAGGACCGCCCCGTGTTCGAGGCCTTGCGCTCCACTGCTGAAAAGATACTTGCCAGGTAGCTGCTCAGGAAGATGGACACTACACCCCTGATGGCCCGGCGGATACGCCACATCCTCCTGGTCTGCAACAGCTACGACAGTTTCTCCCTCGAAGAGGACGGCAGGATCGAAGTCCGTATCGCCGAGGAATACGCCGACCTCAACCTGAGCAATCCCCCGGTCATCCGTCGCGTTGAAACCACCTCCGAAGCGCTCGAGGCCCTCGCTTCAGGCGAGCGCTTCGACCTTGCCCTGACACTGTTCTACGTCGGGACTCTCAGCGTGTTCGAGTTCGCGGCGAAAGCCAAGGAATTCGACCCCTCCATGCCGATAGTGCTGCTGTCGCCCTTCTCCCGCGAGGTGTACCGCAAGATCGAGGATCTCTCCGGCTCTTCGTGCATCGACTACGTCTTCTGCTGGAACAACTCTCCCGACCTGATCATCGCCATCATCAAGCTCATGGAGGACAGGATGAACGCCGAAGCCGACATCCTCGCCTCCGGAGTGCAGGCGATACTGCTGGTGGAAGATTCCGTGAGATACTATTCCACCTATCTCCCCACCCTCTACCGCATTATCCTCCGCCAGAACGTCGAGTCGCTGAGCGACGCGCTCGGTGAACAGCAGAAGGTGGCCCGGAAGCGCTCCAGGCCCAAGATCCTCATGGCGACGAACTACGAGGACGCAGTCGAAATGTATGAGAAGTACAAGCGCAACCTCCTCGGAGTCATCTCCGACGTGGGCTTCGTCATGAAGCGCGGCGACCGCAGCTCCGAAGAGAAGATCGATGCCGGCGTGGACCTCTGCCGCCACATCAAGGCCGACGACCCGCGCATGCCCTTCCTCATGCAGTCCTCGCAGCTGAGCATGCGTTCGGTCGCCGAAAAGCTCGGCGTGGGCTTCATCTACAAGTCGTCCAAGATGCTCGACCAGGAGATAGGGGAATACATGGAGCGCGAGTTCGGCTTCGGCGACTTCATAGTGAAAGACCACCGCACCGGGCTGGAGATAGGCAGGGCGCACGACCTCTGCGAATTCGAGAACCTCCTGAAGACCATCCCCGCCAACGAGTTCAAGCGTCTCACGGCGGGCAACTATCTTTCCAAGTGGCTGTACGCCAGGGGCCTCTTCCCTCTGGGAAAGATCGTGAATCCCATACGCGGCGAAGACTATGAAACCGTAGAGCAGCACCGCCGCCATATCATCGACATAATCCACGACTACCGCATCTCGCAGGCTCTCGGCGTCGTGGCCACGTTCAACCCCGCCAGCTACAACGACACCATCTGGTTCTCACGCTTCGGCGAGGGCTCCCTTGGGGGCAAGGCACGCGGCCTGGCCTTCCTCAACCACATCCTGCAGAAATACGACCTCTACGACGCCTGGGACAACGTCCGGGTGACGGTGCCCCGCACCATGGTCATCACCTCCGACTGGTTCGACCGCTTCATCCAGGAAAACGGGCTGGGCTACGTGATCAATTCCGACATGACCGACGCCGAGCTCCTCTCGGAATTCGTCGCCTCGCCGCTTCCGCGCGAGCTCCTGGAGGCCCTCAGGGCCTTCGTGAGCGTGGTGCGGACGCCACTCGCCGTGCGCTCCTCCTCCCGTCTGGAAGATTCTTACCATCAGCCCTTTGCAGGCGTGTATTCCACCTACATGCTCCCCGGCACAGGCAACGTCGACCAGCAGCTGAGGCTGCTCTCGAAGGCCGTAGCCAGCGTCTACGCCAGCGTGTTCTTCACCGCCGCCAAGGGATATATCGTCTCTTCGGGCAATGTGCTGGCGGAAGAAAAGATGGCCGTGGTCATCGAAGAGGTCTGCGGCAGCGAGGACAGCGGATTTTTCTTCCCGACCCTGTCGGGAGTCGCCCGTTCCGTCAACTTCTACCCCACCGGGCATGAGAAGGCCGGGGACGGCATAGCCAAGCTGGCCTATGGACTCGGCAAGGCGGTGGTCGACGGGGACCAGGTGCTCCGCTTCTCTCCGCGCTACCCCCGCCACGTGCTCCAGACCTCGACTCCGGAACTCACCATGCGCGACAGCCAGAAGGCCATGTACGCCCTGAGCCTCAGGCCGGAGCAGTTCAAGACCTCTGTCGACGACTCCGTCAACCTCGTGCGGCTCGACGTAGCCGACTGCGCGAAGTTCCGTTCTTTCGCAAAGGTCGCTTCCACCTGGGACCGCCAGAACATGCGGATCGTCGACTCCGCCCTGCCCGAAGGCCCCAAGTACGTGACCTTCTCCCAGATGCTCAAATACGGCACCGTGCCTGTCGCCGGCATAGTCGACAGGCTTCTCCAGATCACGCGCTCGGAGATGAAGAGCGAGGTGGAGATAGAGTTCGCCGCCGACGTGAAGGAAGACGGCTTTACGCTCTTCAACGTGCTGCAGGTGAGGCCCATCTCGGCCGACACGCGCTACGCCGACATCGATTGGAGCAAGGTCGGCGACTCGGGCTCCTTCCTGGTTTCAGGCTGCGCGCTCGGGACCGGATGGCTCCCGGGCATCACCGACCTGGTCTACCTCAGGCCGCAGGCCTGGAACGTGCTCGAGACCCAGGAGATGGCCAGGGAGGTATCCGAACTCAACGCCCGCATGCTCTCCGAGGGCAGGGGCTACGTCCTGCTGGGCTTCGGGCGCTGGGGCAGTTCCATCCCTTCGCTCGGCGTCCCGGTGAAATGGAGCGACATCTCGGAGGCCAAGGCCATAGTGGAGTGCTCGCTCGAGAATTTCCGCGTCGATCCGAGCCAGGGCACCCATTTCTTCCAGAACCTCACCTCTTTCAACGTGGGCTACGTGAGCGTGGACCCGTGGGAGCGCAAGGGCGACAGGATGGATTTCAGCGTACTGGACGCCATGCCCGCAGTGGCCGAGACCCGATATCTGCGGCACGTCCGTTTCCCTTCGGAGCTTCGAATCTGCATCGACGGGAAGGCGGGGCGCGCCATCATGGGCTGAGGCATGACCACTTTCGACTCTCTTCTGCTTAATCCCGACAGGTTCTCGAGACATCCTGCCGCGGGAAAGCTGCGGGAGATGCTGGAGCAATGCCGCCATGCCGACGGGAATCTTCACGTCGCGGGCTGCGACGAAGCGGGCCGCGGCTGCCTGGCCGGGCCGGTGTTCGCCGCGGCGGTGATCCTGCCTGAAGATTTCAGCCATCCGCTGCTGGGAGACTCCAAACAATTGACTGAGGCCCAACGCAATACTCTAAGGCCTATCATAGAAAGCGAATCTGTGGCCTGGGCCGTGGAAGCCGTCTCCGCCGAAGAGATCGACCGCATCAACATCCTCAGGGCCTCGATTGAAGGCATGCGCCGGGCCCTCGACAGGCTCTCGCCGGCGCCCGGCCTCGTGCTGGTTGACGGCAACCGCTTCTCCACCTGGCACGGGGTTCCGTTCCTGACCATAGTAAAAGGCGACGGCAATGTGAAAGCCATTGCCGCCGCCAGTATCCTTGCCAAGACTCATCGCGACGAATACATGAGGAACCTTGCAAAAGAATATCCTCAATATGGCTGGGACCGCAACATGGCGTATCCCACTTCAGAGCACCGTGCCGCCATCCGCGCCCACGGCATCACCCCGCACCACCGCCGCTCCTTCAATCTTCTCGGCTCCGAAACCTACACCATAGATTTCTCCTGAGCCGTAGATTTCAGGAAAAGTTCGTCCATCTGGACATCGTCGATGCGCGAAGGCGCGTCGAGCATCACGTCGCGACCCATGTTGTTCTTCGGGAAGGCGATGTAGTCGCGGATGGTCTCCTGCCCGCCGAAGAGCGCGCAGACACGGTCGAAACCGAACGCCAGGCCGCCATGGGGCGGAGCGCCGAACTTGAACGCGTTGATGATGAAACCGAACTTGTAGTCGGCGTCTTCCTTCGAAATGCCCAGCACCTCGAACATACGCTGCTGTACGTCAGCCTCATGGATACGGATCGAACCGCCGCCCAGCTCCACGCCGTTGAGCACGAAGTCGTAGGCGTTGGCGCAGACGCGCTCCAGGTCTTCCTTCCTGTCGCTGTTGAACCAGTCCATGTGCTCAGGCTTGGGAGCCGTGAACGGATGGTGCATGGCGTAGAAGCGCTGCGTCTCGTCGTCCCACTCCAGCAGCGGGAAGTCCACCACCCAGAGGGGCGCGAAGACGTGAGGATCGCGCAGCCCGAGGCGGTTGCCCATCTCGATGCGGAGCACGCCCAGCATCGTCTGGGCCTTGCGCTTCTCGCCGCAGAGCACCAGCACCAGGTCGCCCTTCGACGCCCCGGCAGCCTCTGCCACGGCCTGCAGCTCCTCGGGAGCATAGAACTTGTCGACGGAGCTCTTTACGGTCCCGTCTTCATTCATCTTAATGAATACCAGACCCTTGGCGCCCACCTGAGGCCTCTTCACCCACTCCGTGAGCTCGTCGGTCTGCTTGCGGGTATAGCCTGCGGCGCCCGGCACTGCGATCGCTCCCACGTAGGGCACGCTGTCGAACACGCTGAAGCCGTGG
>CAJONI010000063.1 GCA_905235995.1 uncultured Bacteroidales bacterium | reverse complement strand
GGTGTTCGCATAAGCCGAGCATTTTTTTGCGAGGCGTTGCGACACCAGAGCCGCGGAGCCCGCGCCATTCTGCAAATTTAGAAAAATATTGTATTTTTGTGGCAATAAACCTTCGTAAATGATGTTCAGCTTCAAAGAAATCATCAGCGCATTCCTGATCCTGTTCGCAATCATCGACATAACGGGCGCCATACCTATCGTCATCGACCTGAGGCAGAAGGGCGCCAAGATATCCCCGCTGCGGGTGGCACTTGTCTCCTTCGCCCTCCTGGTAGCCTTCCTCTACACCGGCGACGCCCTCCTCGGCCTTTTCGGCGTCGATATCAATTCCTTCGCCGTTGCCGGTGCACTGATTCTCTTCCTGTATGGCCTTGAGATGACCCTCGGCAGGGAAATAATCCATAACGACGGTCCCGACACCGCCGCCAACGCCGTCCCCATCATCTTTCCCCTGATCGCCGGCGCCGGCGTCCTGACCACTCTGATCTCCATGCGCACTGAATATCAGGCTTCCAACATCGTGGTGGCGATAGCCCTCAACATGGTGGTGGTCTACTTCGTCCTGAAATACATCGACAAGGTGGAGAAGGTCCTTGGTCCCACCGTCATCTATATCCTCCGTAAAGTATTGGGAATCATCCTGCTGGCCGTAGCCATCAGGCTCTTCACCGTCAACTTGTCGTCCCTGATTCCGGTCAGATGAATAGCCTGTACCTGATAGACGGCCACTCCCTGATCTTCCGGATGTACTACGCTTTCCTCCGGAGGCCGATGGTAAACTCGAAGGGAGAGGATACGTCCATCCTGTTCGGCTTCACCAAATACCTGCTCGAACTCGTTGCCCGGGAGCACCCCACCCACCTGGCAGTGATGTTCGACCCCCCGGCCAAGACCTTCCGGCATGAGATGTACCCCGAGTACAAGGCCACCCGCACCGCGACCCCGGAACTCGTGAAGACCGCCCTCGAACCCCTGTGCGAGATAGTGGGCGCACTCAACATCCCCGTCCTGATGAAGCCCGGCTTCGAGGCCGACGACGTGATCGGCACCCTGGCCAGGCGTTTCGCATCGCCCGACATGGACGTGTTCATGGTGACCCCCGACAAGGATCTGGGACAGATTGTCGACGAACACGTCTTCCAATACAAGCCCGGCAAGGGCGGAAGCGACAGCGAGATAGTTTCGCGCGAAGACATCTGTGCCAGATACGGCATAGAAGATCCCGCCCAGGTTATAGACATCCTGGCCATCTGGGGCGATGCTTCCGACAACGTGAAGGGAGTCGAAGGCGTAGGCGAAGTGGGCGCGAGGAAACTCGTGGCCAAGTACGGCAGCCTCGAGGGCATAGAAGCCCATCTCGACGAGCTCAGCCCGCGGCTCCAGGCCGCCTTCAGGGATGCCATGTCCTACCTGCCGCTGAGCAAGGACCTGGTCACCATCCGCACCGACGTCGACATCGACGCCGACGAAGCCTCGCTGGCCGTGGCATCTCCCGATGCGGTGAAAGTGGCGGAGCTCTTCGACTTCTATGAATTCAACTCCCTGCGCGGCCTCGTTGGCGGCATGGAAGTCCCCGCCGCACCTGAGGTTGCCAAGGAGCTGGAATGTCGCGCAGTGCCCGCCCGGGAGCTGCTGGAGCGCGCCCGCAGGCAGGGCCGCATCGCCGTCAGGCTCTCCGACCGCGTCACGCTGGCGGACGGCCCTCACTACGCCTGCATGAGCTACGAGGAAGCCGCTCCGGTGCTGCAGGACGAAGCCCTTGTCAAATGCGGCCACGGCCTTAAGAACATCGCGCTCAGGGGACCGCTGCACGACATCGAGCTGATGCACTATCTCCTCAACCCGGAGCGCAGCCACAAACTAGACACCCTGGCATCCCACTACCTCGGCGTACAGCTCGCCGACCAGGCCTCCGGCGGAGCGATGCTCTTCGACTTCGACGACCAGACCGCGGCCCGGGAATGCGTGGCGGCAGGGCAGATAGCCCCTCTGCTGGAGGAGGAACTCAGGCAGCAGAATCTCTGGGAACTCTACACCCGCATCGAGATGCCGCTCATCTCCATCCTGGCCGACATGGAGGCCACCGGCGTGAAGATCGACCCGGAGATGCTCCACCAATACAGCCGAGTACTGACCAAGGAGCTGGCGCAGATAGAACAGGAAGCACGTGAGATGGCAGGCGAACCGGCATTGAATCTCTCGTCACCCAAGCAGATAGGCCTCGTACTCTACGAGAAGCTCAACCTGAACCCCCGCGTCAAGAAGACCCGCAACGACAGCTACCCGACCGACGAGGAGACCCTCAACGAAATCGCCGACCGCCATCCTATAGTAGGCAAGATACTGGAATTCAGGGCTGTGAAGAAACTGCTCTCGACCTATATCGACCCCCTCCCCGCCCTTGTCAATCCCCGGACGGGCAAGGTCCACACCACCTTCACCCAGGCCCTTACCGCGACCGGACGCCTGAGCAGCCAGTCGCCCAACCTGCAGAACATTCCCATCCGCACCGAGCGCGGTATGAAGATACGCGAAGCCTTCGTCCCCAGCGACCCGGAAGGCTGGATAGTTTCGGCCGACTATTCGCAGATCGAGCTGCGGCTTATGGCCCACCTGAGCGGCGACCCCCACCTCGTGGCCGGTTTCGCCCACGGGGCCGACGTCCACCGCGCCACGGCAGCCCGCATCTTCCACGTCGACCCTGAAGACGTGACGGCTGAACAGCGACGCAAGGCCAAGGTGGCCAATTTCGGCATCATCTACGGCATCTCGCCCTTCGGACTGGCCCAGAGGATGGACATCCCCCGCGGCGAGGCCAGGGCCTTCATAGAAGCCTATTTCGCAAGCTATCCCGGCGTCAAGGCCTACATGGACCGCGTGGTGGCCGAGGCCCGCGAACGCGGATACGTCGAGACCCTTTTCGGCCGCAAGCGCTACCTGCCCGACATCAACAGCAAGAACGCCGTCGCTCGCGGCCTGGCAGAGCGCAACGCCATCAACGCCCCCATACAGGGCGGTGCGGCCGACATCATAAAACTGGCCATGATAGCCGTCAGCCGGCGTTTTGCCGCCGAAGGCCTGCACAGCAAGATGGTGCTCCAGGTCCACGACGAACTCGTGTTCGACGTGACCTCCGACGAGCTGGAAGCCGTCATGACCCTCGTAAAACAGGAAATGGAAGGCGTCTGCACGCTCGCAGTCCCGCTCCTTACCGCATGCGACTATGGTAAAAACTGGAGAGAAGCCCACTAAGCTGGACGACAAGGCCCTGGTGGCAAAGGCCCTGCAGCACGACCAGGGGGCGTTCTCGCTCCTGCTGGAGAAGTACCGCAGCGCGCTGATGGCCCATGTCCTGAAATACGTCCCCGTGGTGGAGGACGCCGAGGACATCTGCCAGCGCAGCTTCGAAAAGGCCTTCATGAACATAGAGCGCTACAACCCGCGCTACGCCTTCTCCACCTGGCTCTACAACATCGCCCAGAACGAAGCCATAGACCATCTCCGCCGCAGCCGCACCTCCATCAACTCGGTGCCGATCTCGGAGGAGCGCGAGGCCCTCGACGTCCTTTCCGGCACGACACCCGAAGAGGAGTTCATCATCGAACAGGCGGTCGGGGAGCTGGTGTCGGGCATCCAGCGCCTGCCTGAAAGCTACCGCCTGGTGGCGGAGCTGAGATTCATCAAGGACTACGCCTACGAAGACATCGCCCGCGAGCTGGGCCTGCCCCTGGGCACGGTCAAGACCCGGATCAACCGCACGCGCAAGCTGATGGAGAAAATCGTGAGGAAACCCGATGGAAAAGCTGAATGACCTCTTTCCCGGCCTGACCGCCGGCCAGATGGAGCGCTTCGAGGCGCTGGAACCGCTGTACCGCGAATGGAACGGGCGCATCAACGTGGTGTCCCGCAAGGACATGGACCAGCTGCAGCTGCACCACGTGCTGCATTCCCTTGCGATAGCCAAGGTCGCAGGCTTCACGCCCGCCAGCACCGTGCTCGACGTGGGCACCGGCGGCGGTTTCCCCGGCATCCCTCTGGCCATATACTATCCCGAATGCCACTTCACGCTCTGCGACTCCGTAGGCAAGAAGATAAAGGTCGCCCAGGCCGTGGCCGACGCTCTGCAACTCGACAACGTAAGCTGCGTCAACGCTCGCGTGGAGTCGTTGCCGGGCAGATTCGACTACGCGGTTTCCAGGGCGGTAACCGAGCTCGCGACCTTCTATCCCTGGGTCCGTGGCAAGGTCTACAAGGCAATCTTCTATCTCAAGGGAGGCGAGCTGGATGCCGAGATAGCGGCCTGCGCCAGGCAGTGCCGCGTTGATCCCGGTCGTTTCATCCAGACCCCCGTTTCGCGCTGGTTTTCCGACCCTTGGTTCGAAGGGAAGAAGATAGTCACTATATTGCAATAAAAATTTGCATTTTAGAGGAAAAACGCTACCTTTGCATTCCCAAAAAATCGGAAAAATAAAAATCGATCGATATGAAACGTACTTTTCAACCTTCCCAGCGCAAGCGTCGCAACAAGCACGGCTTCCGCGAGAGAATGTCCACGCCCAACGGCCGCCGGGTGCTTGCCGCACGCCGTCGCCACGGACGCAAGAAGCTGACCGTCTCCTCCGAGGACCTTTGGTAAGAAGCCGGAAAGAGCTTTTGGAATTGTATGAGGCGCCCCTGCCCGAATTGCAGGCGGCGTCTTCTTTTGTGCGCCGGCAGCTCCACGGCGACACGGTCTTCTACAACCGCAACATCCACATCGAACCCTCGAATGTCTGCACTCACCGCTGCCGTTTCTGCTCCTATCGCCGCGACGATCATTCGCAACCAGGTGCCTGGAGCATGAGTGTCAGCGACATACGCCCCTACTGCGAAGAGAAGTTCGAGCCCGGGATGACTGAGATCCACATCGTGGGCAGCGTGCATCCCGACAAGCGCTTCGACTACTACAGGGACGTCGTCACAGAGGCGCGGCGTTTCGCGGATGAGCGGCAGACCCCTCAGAGGCCCATCACCGTCAAGGCCTACACCGCGGTGGAGATCGACGACATGTGCCGCTTCAATCATCTTACGGTGGAAGACTGCCTGGCGCAGTTGAAGGCGGCCGGCCTGGAAACCATGCCGGGCGGCGGCGCCGAGATCTTCGCACCTGAGGTCCGCAGGAAGATATGTCCCGACAAATGCGACGCTGAGCGCTGGCTCAACATACACCGCACCGCCCACAAGATGGGCATCCCCACCAACTGCACCATGCTGTTCGGACACATCGAAAGCCGCGAAGACCGCATCGACCACCTGCTCGCGCTGCGCGCCCTGCAGGATGAGACACACGGCTTCAACGCCTTCATTCCCCTGCAGTTCAAGGCCCGGCACAACCCGCTCTCAAAGCTGGGCGAGGTTTCCGCAGAAGAAGTGCTCCGCACCTTCGCCGTCGCCCGCATCGCCCTCGACAATATCCCGCATATCAAGGCCTACTGGCCCATGCTCGGCAAGGACCTGGCCCTCGAAGCCATGTCATACGGCGCCGACGACCTCGACGGCACCATCAACGACACCACCAGGATCTATTCGCTCGCCGGCTCAAGCGAGCAGCGTCCTTCGCTCACTGTCAGCGAGTTGCAGGAACTGACCGCCTCCCGCGGATGGAAAGCCGCGGAAAGGGACAGTTTTTACAGGATTATTTCTTAACTTTGTCGGATATGGAAGTAGACATGGACAAAAGACCCACCTCGAAGTGGATCATACGCAACATCGTGCTGGCAGTGCTGTTCTTCGCAGTGCTGATCATGCTCACCCAGCTGATCCTCAAGGTAGTCACCCGGCACAACCAGGTTATCGTCGTGCCCGATTTCTCCGAGCTCTCGGTGCCCGACGCCAGCATAGTGGCCAAGCGCCACGGCCTCCGCGTAGAAGTGACCGACTCCGTATACATGGCCCGTCTCGAGCGCGGTCACGTCTACTCCCAGAATCCGGCCCCAGGCAGCCAGGTGAAGAAAGACCGCACGATCAAACTCACCATCAACGCCAAGCAGATCCGCATGGTTCCCATGCCGAATCTCGTGGGCTATTCCCTCAGGCAGGCAAAGACCGAAATCCTGGCCTGCGGACTGACGATGGGCAAGCTTGTGTACCGTGAGGACCTGGCCACCAACAACGTGCTCGACCAGTTCATATACGGGCGCTACGTCGCTCCCGGGACCGAGGTCGAAGCCGAAACCCCGGTCGACCTGCTGCTTGGACTCTCGCCCGACGACAACCAGACCTACATCCCCTACCTCGTAGGCTACACCCTGCCCGTCGCCCGCGACAACATTTTCGACAACTCCCTGAACCTGGGCAACGTATCGTACGACGAGACCGTCCAGACCTATCAGGATACCCTGAGCGCGATGGTCTACTGGCAGAACCCCGCCTACCAGTCGGGAGTGCCGGTCACCATGGGCACCACCGTCCATATCAAGCTCACCACCAGCCAGGCAAAGATCGCCGCACGATGAGCGACGATTTCCGCGAAGAACTTCCCCTGGAAGACGAGCAGCAGGAACTGTTCGAGCACTTCCACCTGACCGTCGACAAGGGCCAGGCGCCTCTCCGCATCGACAAGTTCCTCTCCGACCATATGGCCGACACCTCGCGCCACCGCATCCAGCTCGCCATCGCGGCAGAATACGTGCGTGTGAACGACAAGGTGGTGAAAGCCAACTACAAGGTTCGCCCGCTCGACGAGATAGCGCTCGTGATGCCCTACCAGAGGCGCGGAGTGGACATCAAGCCCGAACCCATACCACTCTCCATAGCCTATGAGGACGACGACCTCATGGTGGTCGACAAACCCGCCGGGATGGTGGTCCACCCCGGCCACGGCAACTACGAAGGCACCCTCGTCAACGCCCTTGCCTACTACCTGGGCAAGGAAGCCGCCATCGACGAAGACGGCCGCATGGGGCTGCTGGTCCACCGCATAGACAAGGACACCTCGGGCCTGCTGGTAGTGGCCAAGACCGACGTGGCACAGATAGGCCTCGCCTCGCAATTCTTCCACCACACCATCGAACGCCGATACCTGGCATTGGTGTGGGGCAATCTCGAAGAGGACGAAGGGACGGTCGACGCGCCGATCGGCCGCGACCCAGGCGACCGGCTCCGCTACCGTGTCTGCTCCGACGAGGCCCAGGGCAAGCACGCCGTCACGCACTGGAAGGTGGTCGAGCGCTTCGGCTATGTGACCCTCGTGGAATGCGTGCTCGAGACCGGGCGCACGCACCAGATACGCGTCCATATGAACTACCTGGGGCATCCCCTCTTCAACGACGAGCGATACGGCGGCGACCGTATCCTCAAGGGTTCGCTCTATACCAAGTACAAGCAGTTCATAGACAACTGCTTCGCACTCTGCCCCCGGCAGGCGCTCCACGCCCGCACCCTGGGTTTCATCCACCCCGTCACCAAAAAGAAAATCTCGCTCGAGAGCGAGATTCCTTCCGATATGTCAGCCCTCCTCGACAAATGGCGCCGCTATGCGGGCAGCCATACCCTCGAAGAGGAGGAAGACGGTTCCACTATTTAGAAGCGCGGCGGGCCGCCGAAGCCTCCGGGCCTTCCGCCGGGACCGGGACCGCCGGGACCGCGCATGCCGCCGCTACGGTTGCCGCCGAAGGTGCCGAAGCGCCAGGTCAGGCTCAGCATGACGTAGCGGCCGAGGGTGTTGTTGCGGGTATCGAGCGTATAGTTGTCGGTCTGGGTGCGGTAGGTGTTCTTCGACTGGTTGAGTATGTCGTAGCACTTGAGGGTCAGCGTGAACATGTTCTTGAACAGCTGCTTGCCGATTTCGGCGTTCCAGACCAGGGTCGGGTCGTTGTAACCTGCGTTGTAACCGTTGTAGAAGGTGTAGCGCGCGTCGGTCGAGAAGTTCAGCACGTTGGGGATCTTGGCGATGAAACGGGCCTCGACATTGCTGGTGAAGGTCGGTTTCACGTTCTTGGAGCTGATGGAATACCAGGTCTGGGAGTAGCGGGTGCCGCCTCCGAGGGAGGTCTCGATGATGTCGTCGCGATAGGTCAGGCGCAGGTTCTCGCCGGCCGACAATGACCTGTAGTCGTTTTCGGTATAGTTGGCAAGGTTCAGGTAGGAGTTCGGATCGTCGCTGTCGATGTTCTCATTACCCACCAGCGAAACACCCGTGTTGAAGTTGGCGTTGGTAAACGACATGATGGAGAACCTGCTCTTGGCGATGGGCGTGTTGAACATCATGAACAGCCTGCTCGACCAGGTGCCCCTGTCGTTGTTCACAGGGACGGTATACTGGACGCCGGAGGCATCGTACCAGCTGGCGTTGACGATGTTGTTCGTACGATATGTCGCATTGGCGTTGATGTTGAACGAAGCGTAGGTCTTCGTGTTGGTGGAGTTGTACATCACGTCCATGTTGTGCGAGAACGAGGGGTTCAGGCCCAGGTTACCGAGGGTGACACGCTGCGGATCCGAGTTGTCGGGCACGGGCATCATCTGGTTGATGGTCGGCTGGGTGGTCTGTCCGCGGTAGTTGATGCGGAGCATCTGGGCGTCGCTGAAACGGTAGTCGAAGCGGGCGTTCGGCGACCAGTTGAGCACCTTGAGGGTCGTGTCGATCCTGTAGGAACCGCTCCTGGTCTCGTTGATAGTCTTCTGAGGCTGGATGCTGGCGCCTATGGTGAAGTTGTACTTCTCTTCCTGCTTGCGGAAGTTCAGGCCGATGTTCTGGCGGTGCACCTTGTTGTCGACGTTGCTGGTATAGTCGGGGTCAGGAACGGTGTAGTTGCCGGCGGCATCCTTGTCGTAGGTATCCTTGACCGAGGTGCGGTGAGTGTAGTTGTAGTTGTAGTTGGCTTCCAGGTAGAAGTTCCTGCCGAGGGGCTCGGTGTAGGAGATGCGGCCGTTGCCGCCCTGTGTCTTCGACCCGGTGCTGTACATCTGGTCGACGATGGTCGGGGTCATAGTATATTCCCCTGTCGACTCGTCGTAGGTGTAGGCGTCGGTTTCCGACTTGTTGTAGCCCAGCACGTCGCTGTTGCTGAAGTTGTAGCGAAGGTTGACCGAGATCGTGCGGCCGGCCTTGCCCAGCCTCTGCCGCCACAGCAGGCGGGCATTGGCGCTCTGGTTGCGGCTGTCACCGTAGGACTCGCTGAAACCGTCGTTCACCTTGGTGGTGGCGCCGTTCAGCTCGCGGTCGGTGGAGAAGGTGCTGCGCTCGTCGAAGTCGCCCCAGCCTATGTTGAAGTTCGGTTCGAAAAGGAACGAAGTGTTCTCCGAGACTTTCCAGTCGGCGCGGACGCCGGAGCGGACACCCCAGGTGCTGGTGTTGGAATAGCCGTCATTGTCGGCGATCAGGGTGGATCCGTTGTCCAGGAGAGTCTCGCGATGGGTATTCTCCTTGACGCTTCGCTCGTTGCCGTTGAACATGGCGTTACCGTTGATCTCCGACTTGTTCTGCCAGGTATAACCGCCGTTGAAACCGGCCATGTAGGAACTGGAGATGCCGTTGCCTCCCCAGCCACCGCCCATGCCGCCCATACCGCCACGCATTCCGCCACCGCGCATGCCTCCCATGGCGTTGGCCGCCATATCGGTGAATCCGCGGTTGTTGGTGTTGTTGGCGTTGCCGATGAAGGCCAGCTGCGAACTCTCGGTGAAGTTGGCCACCATGGCCGCGCCCTGGTAGCGGAGGTCGTTCGTCGCACCCTTGCCCTGAAGGTCATAACCGCCGCCGCCCATCACGTTGCCGAACCAGCCGTTCATCATGCCCTTCTTCACTCCCAGGTCGAGGATTGTTTCCTCCTCACCGTCGTCGATACCGGTGAACTGCGCCTGCTCGGATTTCTCGTCGATTACGCTGATGCTCTCGATGATGTTGGCGGGCAGGTTCTTGCTGGCTATCGAAGGGTCGTCGAGGAAGAACTGCTTGCCGTCGACTTTGATCTTCGAGATGGTCTTGCCGTTGGCGGTGATGGAGCCGTCGGAGTTGACTTCCACACCCGGAAGCTTCTTAAGCAGGTCTTCCAGCACGTCGTTGTCGCCCGACTTGATCAGGGTCACGTTGTGGGTGATGGTGTCTTTCTTGACTATGATGGGATTGCCAACATCGGTCACAGTGGCTCCCTTGAGGAAACTGGCCTGGACGGTCATCTGCTTGGTGCCGAGGTCGACGTCCCTGCGGATGTCGACCGTTTCCTCGTAGTTGTCGTAGCCCATCAGCATGGCGGCTACCTTGTACTTGCCTGCAGGGATCCGGGTGATCTCGGCCACACCGGCGTCGTCGCTCTGGGTGTACTTCAGCGGCTCGGTCTTGCCCTCGGGGGTGATGGCCACCGTGGCATAGCCTACCGGCTCACCGTTGGATTTGTCTGTCAGTTTGACTTTAAGGCTGTAAGTCTGGGGCTGCGCAAAAACCGGCCCGCATGCGAAGAGCAGCATCAGAAGGGCTGCGTTCAGGAATCTGTATGTGTAGGATTTCATAATTCAGCAAAAACGTCCCTTAGACAATCAATCCGAGGAAAAGTTAAAACGGGGACGCAAAAAAAATCGCTTTATTTTTTATCGGCTTCCACGCCGGAGGAAACCCGGCTCGGATGCGCTTCGGCGAAGGACTTCCAGTTGCGCGAGGCGGCGGTATCGACCAGAGGGCTGGTAAGCTGGTAGAAATGGCACATCGCTATGGCCAGTGCGTCGGTCGCGTCGAGGAACTTGGAGTCGAGCGTCGTACGCAAGGTCTTTTCCATCAGAAGCTTCACCTGCTCCTTCGAGGCGTCGCCACGGCCGGTTATGGCCATCTTGACCTTTCTCGGAGCATATTCGAACACAGGGATCTGACGGTGCAGGCCTGCGGCGATGGCCGCTCCCTGCGCCCTGCCGAGCTTGAGCATCGACTGCACGTTCTTGCCGTAGAACGGGGCCTCGATGGCAAGGTCGTCGGGGGCGTAGCGTTCCATGAGTTCACCCACCCCTTCGAAGATGCGGCTGAGCTTGATGAAATGGTCCTTTTCCTTGCGAAGGTCAAGCACACCCATGTCAACGTAGTGGACCTGTTTCCTGTCGACAAGGATAACCCCGTAACCAAGGATGTTGGTTCCGGGGTCTATGCCAAGTATGATTCTCTGGCTGCCGGCCATCAGATCAGGTCGAAGCCGGTGTATTTGCGGAGCACTTCCGGGACGACGACGTGGCCGTCTGGCGTCTGATAGTCTTCGATGACCGCTGCGAGTATGCGAGGGAGGGCCAGCGAGCTGCCGTTGAGCGTGTGGGCGAGCTGGGTCTTGCCGTTCTCGTCCTTGTAGCGGAGCTTCAGGCGGTTGGCCTGGTACGACTCGAAGTTCGATACGGAGCTGACCTCGAGCCAGCGCTGCTGTGCGGCGGAGTAGACTTCGAAGTCGTAGGTGATGGCGGAGGTGAAGCTCATGTCGCCGCCGCAGAGCCTGAGGATGCGGTAGCGCAGGCCGAGCTCCTGCACGAGGGTCTCCACGTGGGCCACCATCTCGTCGAGGGCGGCGTACGAGTTCTCGGGGAGCTCGAGGCGGACGATCTCCACCTTGTCGAACTGGTGCAGGCGGTTCAGGCCGCGCACGTCCTTGCCGTAGGAGCCGGCCTCACGGCGCCAGCAGGGCGTGTAGGCCGTCATCTTCACGGGGAAGTCCTCGGGCTTGAGGATCACGTCACGGTAGATGTTGGTCACGGGCACCTCTGCCGTCGGAATCATGTAGAAGCCGTCGAGCGGGGCGTAGTACATCTGGCCTTCCTTGTCGGGGAGCTGGCCGGTGCCGAAGCCGGAGTCGGCGTTGACCATGTACGGCGGCTGGTATTCCAGGTAGCCTGCGTCGGTGTTCTTCTCGAGGAACCAGGAGATGAGTGCGCGCTGTATCCTGGCGCCCTTGCCCTTATAGACGGGGAAACCGGCGCCGGTGAGCTTCACGCCCAGGTCGAAGTCGATGATGTCAAGGTCCTTGACGAGTTCCCAGTGGGGACGGGCGTTCTCCGGGAGATGCGGCTCGGGACCGCCCATCCTGACAACCATGTTGTCTTCTGCGCTGAGGCCTTCAGGTACCATGGAACAGGGCAGGTTGGGCAGCAGCACCACGAGTTCCTGCTGCTTCTTCCCGGCCTCTTCCATCTCAGTCTCAAGGGCCTTCGATTTTTCTTTCAGGTCGGCCACGGCCCGCTTCGCGTCCTCGGCTTCGTCGCGCCTTCCCTGCTTCATCAGGGCGCCGATGGCGGCCGCATGTTTCTTCTGCTCTGCCAGGCACGCGTCGAGCTCCGCCTGCGCAGTGCGGCGGCGGCGGTCCATATCGAGAATCTGATCTACAATTTCCTTGGCGTCGAAATGCTTCACCTTCAAGCGTTCGACCACGAATTCCGGCTTTTCCCGGAGAAGTTTGAGCGTCAACATCGCTTCGTATCTTTTAAATCGTGCAAAGATACGTTTTTTTGCGTAGTTTTGTATTAAATATGGAAGTAATCCTTATCCGCCATACCTCCGTCGACGTTCCGCAGGGAATCTGCTACGGACAGAGCGACGTTCCGCTGAAAGACACATTTGAGGCCGAGGCTGCCGCCACGCGTGCGGAGCTGGAGGCCTACGGGCCCATGGACCATGCCTACACCAGTCCCCTGTCCCGCTGCACGCGGCTGGCCGAGTTCTGCGGCTACCCTGATGCCGAGCGCGACCCGCGCATCCTTGAGATAGATTTCGGGGAATGGGAGATGCGGCCCTTCGACGACATCTCCGACCCGCACCTGCAGGAATGGTACTCCGACCACATCAACACCCCGGTCACCGGCGGGGAGTCGTTCATGCAACAGTACGGGCGGGTCAGCGCCTTCCTTGACGAGCTGCGCACGAAGCCCTGGCGCCGCGCAGTGATCTTCGCCCACGGTGGCGTCCTCGTCTCGGCCCTGGTCTACGCAGGCCGCGTCACCCCCGCCGACGGCTTCTCCGCCCTCCCCCCCTACGGCGGCGTCATCAGCATCAACATATGAGCCAGGTCAATCCATACGATACGGTATCAGCGATAGTTAAATGAATTATTTTTCAGTAAGATGAGAAGAAAGATCTACAACATGATCGAACAGGCAAAAAAAGGGGAAAAACTCAGCCTTGCCTATGATATCATCATGATGATTGCCATTGCAGCAAGTGTTTTCCCATTGATGTTCGTGGAAGACCACCCATTATTCCACACCATCGAACAAGTTACCGTATCATTATTCATCGTTGACTATTTATTGCGTTGGCTTACCGCAGACTACCGACTTGGGAAGAAGGGCCTTTCATTTGTCATATATCCGTTTACCCTCTGGGCGATCATTGACATTCTTTCAATATTGCCGGCTTTCAGCTTCATAGGCAAAGGCTTCAAGATCGTCAGAGTCACAAGACTACTCCGAATCCTCAGGATTTTCAAATTTATCCGCTATACCAACAAACTCCAGGTTCTCGGCCGGGTCGTACGCAAAGAGAGAGAAGTGCTGCTCGCCGTTCTGGGTATTGCCCTCTTCTATGTGTTTTTAACGGCACTGATCATGTTCAACGTCGAACCTCATGTCAATCCTGTGACGGGGGCTTCGAACTTTGCATCTTTCTTTGACGCCCTCTACTGGGCTACGGTAACCCTCACGACAGTCGGCTACGGCGATATGATTCCGGTCACGGATGTCGGCCGTTTCATCAGTATGCTGTCATCACTCTTCGGCGTGGCTATCATCGCCTTGCCCTCCGGCGTGATCACCGCAAGCTATCTGGAAGAATTGAAGGCGGAAAAAGCAATGAATGATAAAGTTTCAGAGCCGGAAGATCAATAAAAAACAATAATCCCATGAACATACTCATCTTACAATCCTCTCCCCGTAAGACCGGGAACACCGTCTGGATGGCGGAAGAATATAAAAAGGCTGCGGAAGCCGCGGGACACAATGTGACAATCGTGGACGTGTCACGCAAGAAGATTGCCGGCTGCCTGGCCTGCGAGTACTGCCACGGCAAGGGTAACTGTGCCTGCATCCAGAAAGACGACATGCAGGAACTGTATCCGCTGATGGCGGAGGCCGAAGTGCTGGTGCTTGCCTCGCCCATCTACTATTTCACGCTCAATGCCCAGATCCAGGCTTCCATCCAGCGCATGTACTGTGTAAACTCCCCGGCCAGGGCGAAGAAGATGGCACTTCTGGTTTCATCATATTCCCCGAACGTATATAGCGGAGCCTTAGCCGAGTATAAGGATATCTGCAACTACTGGGGATGCAAGGACAGCGGTATCGTGACCGCCAAGGTCGATGAGCAGAAGACCGAGGCCATCCGCCAGAAGATAGTCGAAATCGTCAAGAACCTGTAGAAAAGGCAGGCATGCAGCTAGGGAACATGAACCTGATGACCATCTCGTGGGGCACGATCGGCGAGATAGTCCACGTCTGGAAGAAGTAGCTATCCCAGCACCACATCCAGCACCATCATCAGGGCAAAGCCCAGCGCGAAACCTATGGTACCGATGTTCGAGTGCCTGCCCTGGGAGTATTCCGGAACAAGTTCTTCAACGACCACATAGAGCATGGCCCCTGCTGCAAAGGCCAGCATGTAGGGCATGATGCCAAGGACCGAAGTGGCCAGCAGCAGCACCAACGCGCCGCCTATGGGTTCCACGACGCCGCTGAGCGCTCCGATGCCGAAAGCTTTCCAGCGGGAGTTGCCTTCCGCCCTCAGAGGCATGGAGATAATGGCACCTTCCGGCACGTTCTGGATAGCGATACCAAGTGAGAGCGCCAGCGCTCCTGCCATGTTGAAATCGGCAGTAAGGGCGCCTGCAATCGCAACGCCGACCGCCATTCCTTCAGGAAAGTTGTGTATGGTGACGGCCAGGGCCAGTTTGGTGGTACGGGACAGGCGGCTTTGAGGGCCTTCCGCCTCGCCGCCGGGATGGATGTGAGGAGTGATATAGTCGATGAGCAACAGGAAGGCAAAACCGGCCAGCAGACCGACAGTCGGAGGAACGACGGCGGATGCTCCCTCTCCCATCTCCAGGGCAGGGATGATCAGCGACCACACTGAGGCGGCCACCATCACGCCTGAGGCAAAGCCGAGCAGGACTTTCTGGACCAGTTCCGGCATATCCAGCTTCATGAAGAACACGAAAGCCGAACCCAGGGCGGTTCCCAGGAAGGGTATCATCAATGCGGTGAATACAGGGCTCATATCAACTCTCTCTGTCAATTCACCGGCAAAGATAGTGATAAAAGCTCGAGATGATCAATGATAGAACAGGAAGCCGAAATAGACCCTGGGACCGTGGGGCAGAAGCCTTGATTCGCTGAAGGCGCAAAGACAATCGACCTTGAGGGTCAGATGCATCGGCCCGGAGACGATGAAATCGCAGCCTACGAATGGATCGATGGCCATGAAACCTTGTTTGTGATAATATGATCCATCGACGGGCGCCCAAGCCGAGGCTGGTTCTTCCATCATCAGGAGGGTTGTCATGGCGCCGCCGCCGAGGGTGAGGCCCGCATAGGGCTGGAATCGGCCCAGGACCGTGCAGAAATCAGCCTCCAGCCCCCCCCCAGCCATATTTGAGGTAACTGCCGTTGCCGAGCTGGCTCAGCGTCGATACATAACCTTCGCCGCCGACGCGGAAATGATCACCGAGGTGCAGGCGCGCCACGCCGCCAATCCCTGCTGTCATTCCCTTGGCTTCATATCCTATGGCATCCAGATCGCCTTTGAGGTAGCCGGCATGGACCATCATGCCGCCGTCGAAGCCACGCAGGAGTTTTTTTTCCTGGGCCGATACGGAGAGTGCTGTCAGCAGGCATATAGATATCAGTATTATCCGTTTCATAACTTTCCCTCCATTTCCTTACGCCTTGCGACATAATAATCGTGACGCCTGGGATTCTCCGGAAACCAGCCCCGGAGCACCCGCTTCTCCTGCATCGACATCTCGCCTATGCCCCACAGGCAGCAGAAAGCGAAGCCTCCGATGATGATCGAAAGGATGTCGTTCTTTATGAATAATGAGAGCGCGCAGAATGCCAGTCCGGCCACGAGCCAGACCCACCAGCTCTGCCTGCCCCAGTGGTATTCCATCTTGATGACAAGCGGATGGCAGATGCCTATGCTCAGGAACACGGCTGCGCCAATAATGATTCCGTTGAAATTCATACCGATCTCTATTTTCAGCCACAAAGATCGGAAAAACTATCAGGATTATTTAGGCCGGGATGGGAAGGAATTAGGATTATCCTTGCATCTTCTTCCGGAAGGAAGATGGTGTCAGGCCGGTTTCTTTCTTGAACAGGCGCGAAAAATAGGACTGATCTTCTATGCCTACAGCCGCGGCGATGTCGATAACCGGCTCCCTGGTTTCTGTCAGGAGGCGCTTGGCCCGCTGGATGCGGACGATGTCAATCCAGGCGCCCACGCTCCGCCCGGTTGATTTCTTTACCAGACGGCTCAGGTAATTCTCGCTGATTCCTATTTCTGAAGCATAGTACGCGATGGTTCCAGGCATATGTCCGGAGTTGAATACCAATTCCAGAAACTGGCTGACTGCTGCCGGGAATGCGGCTTCCTGCGCTGGTTTGATGCGGGAGAGCAGCAGGTCCAGCCCTTTCTCCAGGAAAACCCGGTCGCCTTTCTCGAAGGAGTTTTCCAGCATATTGAAGAGTTCGCCCATAAAGACCCCTTCATCGAACCAGAAACCCTGGTGAAGAGGCTCGGAGAGGAATCGCAGCGGCTTGGTGTCGGACAGAAAGTACGGAGCAAAACCGCCCGTGTAACCAACGGCATTCCGGTAGAAGCGGATGGCGAAAGGACTTTGCTGAGGTATCAGCAGGATCTGCCCCGGCTGGCAAAGAAAGGGCACCCCGTCAGCATCAACGAGAACCTCGCCGTAGGTAACATAGATGAAGCCGATGAGGGGTAGTCTTGCTGCAGGAGCCTCTGACGGCTGGATATAGCCGGAGGTGTCCATTCTCCGGATGAAGAATGGTGTGCGCGTAAAGTCTGCTTCAGGATTCCAGTGGGCTTTTGGGGGCATCCGAAATGAATCTCGCCTCAGAGCAGCGCCTCAATCTCGGACTCCAGCTCTTCAGGAGCGACGACCGGCTCGAAGCGTGCGACAACGTGGCCCTTACGGTCGATGAGGAACTTGGTGAAGTTCCACTTGATGTCGGGGTTGGAGGCATAGTCCGGATCATTCCTCGAGAGCATCCCGTCCATGAACTTGCCCGTATCGCTGTCGCCGAATCCGGCAAAGGGCTTTTCGGAATACAGCCACCTGAAGACCTCGTTGGCATTCTCGCCGTTAACGTCGGACTTGGCCATGAGGGGGAAGGTCACGCCATAGTTCGCGCGGCAGAACTCTTCGATTTCCTCGTTGGTTCCGGGCTCCTGATGGCCGAACTGGTCGCAGGGGAAGCCGATGACATGGAAGCCTTTTGGAGCGTACTTCTGGTAAAGGGCTTCAAGCCCGTCATACTGAGGGGTGAAACCGCACTTGGAGGCGGTGTTCACGATGAGGAGGACGTCGCCCTTGTACTGGGCAAAACTCAGGTCTTCGCCGTTGTTGGCTTTGACCGTAAAATCGTAGACCGTGGTCTCCCTGCTGGAGCAACTGATGGCGCAAATAGCTGCCAGGATGATGATTAAGTGTTTCATGTATGCGAAAATACGTATTATCCACCTAACTGCCAAATCAATGTTGAATCTTTGTCCTATGCGGGATTTTTTGTATTTTAGCAATTCAAAATGATTGAGAACAAACCAATCCCCCTTACACCAATGAAAACCATCAGTACAGATAAAGCACCGGCCGCCATCGGCCCTTACAGCCAGGCAATAGACAGCGAAGCAGGCCTCGTATTCCTCTCCGGCCAGCTTCCCATCGATCCCGCAACGGGAGCATTTCCGGAAGGGGGCGTCAAGGAGCAGACCCGCCAGTCCATCCTCAACGCCAAGGCCATCCTCGAAGCCTCGGGCCTCGGCCTTTCAAACGTCGTGAAGACCACCGTCTTCCTGGCCGACATGGGCGATTTCGCCGCCATGAACGAGGTCTACGCCCAGTTCTTCGCCCAGCCTTTCCCCGCCCGCAGCGCCGTGGCCGTGAAAACCCTGCCGAAGGGAGCCCTCGTTGAAATAGAGTGCATCGTCGCCAGATGAGCGGGCAAGTCCAGAAAGTAAGGATCACACCTGTCAGTGTGCTGCATTACGTCCGGCTGGTCTATCGGTCGGCCATATTCGTGGCGCTGCTGGTGATCTATATCTTATACCGCGTACGCGGCGGGGAGGACATCGAGCAGCGGATCGAGAGCATGCCGGCTCTGCTGATAGCTGTCTGGGGCGTCTTCGTCTTAGAGATGGTGCTTCGTTTCTTCCCTTCCCGACTCGAGAGTCCCGGCAGCCAGAAGCAATTCGGCAGCAACTACATAAAGACCGGCAAGACCGACATACAGATTCCCGACAATTACGGTGCGATGATCGTCGCCCTCACTTGGATAGCCTTCAACATGATTTTCGGGGCCCTTCACATGGCCGGAATCATGGACGACGGGATGATGCTGCTGCTCTGCAGTTTCTATTCCGTATGCGACATGATCTGCATCCTGTATTTCTGCCCGTTCGAGACATGGTTCCTGAAGAACAAGTGCTGTGGTTCATGCCGCATCTACAATTGGGACTACGCCATGATGTTCACCCCGCTTTTCTTCATAGAGAAGCCCTATACCTGGAGCCTGCTGGCTCTGTCGATGGCTCTCATGGCCCGTTGGGAAATCCTGTTCTACAAATATCCGGAGCGTTTTTCCGAAAGGACCAACGGCTACCTCAGCTGCCAGAACTGCACGGAAAAACTATGCGGGCACAAGAAGCAGCTGAACAGCCTTTGGCAGCACATCGCCGAATACAACAACAAACGGAAAGGGCGTCTTGTCAGGAATCCGGATACCTCTGAATCTCAGGCATTATCTAAACCTTCCATCTTACCCGCCAGCGACCGTTTTCGAAATCGTGGCTCAGGATCTTGAACGTGCCGATCTCTGAAGTGTTACTGACGTGAGCCCCTATGCAGGCGCAGGCATCATAATCGCCTACCCGTACGATCCGCAGCGTCTCAGAGGCATCCTCGGGCAGCTTGCTCAGGTCCACTATGGCCGCAGCCTGCTCCCGGGGCATGTATTCTATGGTAACGTCGAGGTTTCGGGCAATGACTTCGTTCACCTTCGCTTCGAGCTGCGCCACCTGCTCGTCCGTAGGGCAGGCGTCCAGCAGATAGTCGCACTTGGACTTCTTCTTTTCGATATGGGCATTGCGCGAGCGGGAACAGCCGAACATACGTGCCATCGTCCCATTCAGGATATGCTCCGCCGTATGCATCGGAGGATACTCCTCCTTGTTATGTGCATTCAAGATTGGTTCGTCCATAGTGTGATTGTTTTATTTTACCAGTTTGACGGGAACTTCGACCAGGAACTCTGATTCTGACATCCTCTGAGGATTGGTGCCGGGCACTCCCTGGGGTACAGCCATCCCCAGCTGCCCGAACAGGCGTTCCCAGTAGGGCGGCATGGTTCCGTCGGGGGCAAGCCAGTTCATAGGCTCGCTCCCGAACACGGGCTTTCCTTCAGCATCCAGATAGCATTCCTGCACCAGTTCAGAGCAGTACATTTCCTCATTGTCCGGCAGGAACCGGAAATCATAGGACCGTCCGCAGAGGGCCTTGGCCCTTTCCACGGCAGCATCGGTGTCGATGCCCTTCACGCGCTTGACGATGAACTCCGGGAAGCTCCCGTCGCTGTACCTGAAATCGACAAGGAAGGTATCGACAGGATGACGGTCAACTCCGCGCGTCGTGGTGGCGTCGATGATCCACACGCTGTCGCCCTCCACCTCGACGATGGCCACGTGAGTCAGGTTCAGGCTTCCCTCCTGCCCCGTGGCCGCGGAGATGGCCGCATCCATCGTTTCTGCTCCGATGTCGGAATGCGCAGGGTTCCCGACGAAAACCAGGTCTCCGTTCTGCAGGCGGTTTTCCTGAGATTTGCAGCCGATGAGCAGAAGGACAGTGCCGATGATCAGTAAGGCCTTTTTCATGTCACAAAGATAAGCCATTTCAGACATTATTTTGACTATCTTTGTAACTTATGGATTGAATGTCATGGAACTGATCGAAGCAATCAAAGCCCGCCACTCCGTCCGCAAGTACACGGACCGGCCCATCGAAGAATCAAAGCTTGCCGCCATCCGCAAGGCCATCGTAGAAGCCAATGCAGCAAGCGGCCTCAACATCCAACTGATCGTAAACGAGCCAAAAGGGTTCAACGGCCTTTTCATAAGCACTTACGGACAGTTCTCCGGCGTGAGGAACTACATCGTGATGGCCGCACCTAAAGGCAGGGACTGGGAAGAGAAGGTCGGCTATCATGGCGAGAAGATCGTCCTCCTTGCCCAGAGCCTCGGCCTGAACACCTGCTGGGCCGGGCTCACCTACAGGAAGATTCCCGGGACCTTCACGCTCGGTCAGGGCGAGACCGTCCACTGCATGATTGCTTTGGGCTACGGAGAAAACCAGGGCAGGCAGCATCCGATGAAGCCAATAGCGAAGTTCTATGAAGCCGACGGGGAAGCACCAGCCTGGTTCATGAACGGACTGGAGGCCGCCCTCCTCGCCCCCACCGCCGTCAACCAGCAGAAATTCAAGTTCTTCCTCCACGACGGAAACAAGGTCTCGACCAGGACCTTCTTCTCTCCATGGGGCTACACCCAGATTGACCTCGGCATAGTAAAATACCACTTCGAGATCGGCGCCGGGAAAGACAGTTTCGACTGGGCATAAGTTTTAATATCGTTGCATCATGGCAAAAACAAACGTCTACCTGGAATCCAAGCCCCGTTACGAGATCCTGGACGGGCTGCGCGGCGTGGCCGCCCTGATGGTGGTCATCAACTACCGACGACAGGCGCGTGGCTGAAGGAACACTGGCTGAAGAAGTAATGGAAGTCACGCGCCTGCTGGACATACATACGCGGGAGGAATTGTACCGCTGGTACCAGGAAAACCACGAGACGGTTCCCGATTTCTGGCTGCGCATCAACCGGGCTGAGGCTGACTGCCCCGGCGTGATCCGCTATGTGGATGTCGTGGAGGTGGCGCTATGCTTCGGCTGGATCGACAGCACGATGAAGCGCATCGATGACGGCAAACCCGTCCAGCATTTCACGCCACGACGGAAAGGAAGCAACTGGTGCGAGCAAAATCTCGTGCGCTGCAGAAGACTTCTCAAACTGGGGGAGATGACTCCCGCAGGGCTGGCCGTGGCGCCCGACCTGAATCCCAGGCTATTTGTTTTCGAAGACTGGGTGCTGGACGCCATCAAGGCCGACAAACTGGCGTGGAAGCACTACAAGACCTTTCCGGAGAACTACCGGCGCATCAAAGTCGACCGCATCCAACACTACCACAATACCGGTCGGCAGGAATACGCACAGAAGATGCTGACGAAGTTCATCGAGGACTGTCACGCCGGCAAACTGCAATCCGGCTGGAGCGACTTTGGACGATTGGTGTAGAGAGAAGATGTCCGAACACTGGGAAATATACGCAGACTGGAATCCGTGGCACGGGTGCACCAAGATCAGCCCCGGGTGCAAGTACT
>CAJONI010000062.1 GCA_905235995.1 uncultured Bacteroidales bacterium | reverse complement strand
GCGGCGGGTGGTGTTCGCATCACCAGAGCCGCGGAGCCGATGGAGATTCCGGGGCAAGCCCGGAATGACGATGGATTTTTTATGTATCTTTGCGCTTTAGTTCACCGAAACGATGGAACCTCTCAAGCATGAATGCGGTATCGCCATGATCAGGCTGCTCAAGCCGCTTTCCTACTTCACCCAAAAATACGGAACCCCCACCTACGCCCTCGACAAACTCTATCTGATGATGGAGAAACAGCACAACCGAGGCCAGGAAGGCGCAGGCGTGGGAAGCGTGAGGATGGTCTCCGTGCCGGGAGAAGAATACATGTTCCGCGAGAAGGCCACCGGCAAGGACGCCATCACCGAAGTCTTCAGCACCATCCACCGCCAGATAGCCGGCACCCCCGAAGGGGAGATTCCTCCCTTCATAGGCGAACTCTACATGGGCCACCTCCGCTATTCCACCACCGGACGCAGCGGAAACATGTACGTCCACCCCTTCCTGAGACGCAACAACTGGAAGGCCAAGAACCTCTGCATCTGCGGCAACTTCAACATGACCAACGTCGACGAAGTGTTCAGGCTCCTCGCCGACCAGGGCCAGTACCCCCGCAACAGCTCCGACGTATATATCCTGCTCGAGCTCATGGGACACAGGCTCGACCGCGAGGTTGAACGGAACTATGTGGAAGCCAAGAAGAAAAACCTCGAAGGCCGCGACATCACCAGCTATATCGACGCCCACATGGAGATAGCCAACGTGCTCCGCACCACCATGCCCCACTTCGACGGCGGCTACGTGATCTGCGGCCTGACCGGCAGCGGAGAACTCTTCGCCATGAGGGACCCCAACGGCATAAGGCCCGCATTCTGGTTTGCCGACGACGAGCTGGTGGCCATCGCCAGCGAACGCCCCGTGCTCCAGACAACCTTCTCGGTGGAATGCGAGCAGATACATGAGATAGCCCCGGGCGAAGCACTGATAGTCAACGGACGCGGCGAACGCCTGCTTGAACAGATAATCCCCGCAGGAAAGCCCGCCCCCTGCAGTTTCGAGCGCATCTATTTCAGCCGCGGCAACGACCGCGACATACACCGCGAGCGCAAGCAGCTCGGCATGCAGCTCCGCGCCCCGATTCTCAGGGCCATTGGCGGCGACGTGACCCACACAGTGTTCTCATATATCCCGAATACCGCGGAACAGGCCTACTACGGCATGGTCGAAGGCATCAAGGCCATCTTCCCCGAGGTTCGCGCGGAGAAGGTTGTGTCGAAGGACATAAAGCTCCGCACCTTCATCACCGAAGGCAGCGCCCGCAACGACCTGGCAGCCCACGTGTACGACATCACCTACGGCATCCTCGAGCCAGGCGTCGACAACCTCGTGGTGATCGACGACAGCATAGTGCGCGGAACCACCCTGCGCGAGAGCATCATCCGCATACTCGACCGCCTGCATCCAAAGAAGATAGTCATAGTGAGTTCCAGCCCGCAGGTGCGCTATCCCGACTGGTACGGCATCGACATGTCGCAGATGACCGAATTCATAGCCTTCATAGCGGCGGTGGCCCTGCTCAAGGACCGCTGCCAGGCAACCCTGCTCGAAGAAGTCTACCACCAGTGCGAGGCACAGAAGGACCTGCCGGCATCCGAATGCAAAAACTACGTGAGACGCATCTACGACCAGTTCAGCGACGAGGAGATCAGCCGCAAGATAGCGGAACTGCTCACCCCTCCGGAAATCAATGCCGAGGTCGAGATAGTGTACCAGTCGCTCGAAGGCCTGCACAACGCCTGCCCCAACCACCCCGGAGACTGGTACTTCAGCGGCGACTACCCCACCCCCGGCGGCTTCAAGCTGCTGGGCCGCGCATACATGGATTATTACGAAAATGAATTCCTGAAATCGAAATGAAAGCCATCACCCACACCGATTTCCATTTTCCCGGACAGACAGCCCGCTACGTAGGCAAGGTCCGGGACGTCTACACTGTCGGCAGGTACATCGCCCTCGTGGCCACCGACCGTATCTCGGCGTTCGACGTCGTACTCCCCCGCGGAATCCCCTGCAAAGGCCAAGTGCTCAACCAGATAGCATCCAAATTCCTCGACCTGACCGCCGACATCGTGCCCAACTGGAAGATAGCTGAGGTCGACCCCTGCACCACAGTGGGCATCCTGTGCGAGCCTTTCAAGGTGGAGATGGTGGTGCGCGGCTACCTGGCCGGACACGCCTGGCGCGAATACAAGGCAGGCAAACGCAGTCTCTGCGGCGAACCTCTCGCCGAGGGCCTGCGCGAGAACGAGAAACTCCCCCGCCCCATCATAACCCCGACCACCAAGGCCGCGGAAGGACACGACGAGGACATCAGCCGCGAGGAGATCATCGCCTCCGGACTCGTTTCGGCCGAAGACTATGCGCAGCTGGAGAAATACACCCTCGCCCTCTTCGCACGCGGACAGGAACTCGCGGCGCAGCGCGGCCTCATCCTGATGGACACCAAGTACGAATTCGGCAAGAAGGACGGAAAGATCTACCTTATGGACGAGATCCACACTCCCGACTCCTCTCGCTACATTTACGCCGAAGGCTACGAGGAGCGTCTCGCCCGCGGCGAACGCCAGAAACAGCTCTCAAAGGAATTCGTGCGCGAATGGCTCATGGCCGAAGGCTTCCAGGGCCAGGCCGGGCAGAAGGTCCCCGAGATGACCGACGCCGTGGTCGAAGGTATCACCGACCGCTATGTCGAGCTCTACGAGCATATCACCGGAGAGAAGTTCGTGCGCCACGACGACGAGGATGTGGCAGCCCGCATCGAGCGCAACATACTCAAGTTCCTGGAGGCGAATCCCGCCTGAATCAGCCAATCCTGACTTTAGGAATGTCGGACCAGCGCGTGGTGTAGTGCGGCGACTGACGCTCGCTCGCCATGCGCACCCTGCCTTCGCCCTGTACCCCGAAACGTACCGTACCGGGACCGTAGGCCGACTCAAGTTCGTCCAGGACACGCGAGAGACGGCCTTCGCGCTCCTTCAGGCCCGGATCCTCGAAAAGGGAGCGGGAGAAGCCTTCACGGGGTGCCAGGCGGGTTATCAGTACACCTGCTTTCTTGTAGGCATAGCGGGGCTGGAAAAGGGCCCGCGTGGCTTCGGCCGCAGCCACCACTATGGCGCGGTGGTCGTCGGTCCCGTCGGGGAAGACCACCATGCGGCTGGAAAAGGCCTGCGGCTCGTCTGCGTGGAAACGGTTGGTCATGGCGAAGACCAGCATCTCCAGGGCCAGCGAATCCTGGGACCGGAGCTTGTGGACCGCCGACAGCGCGAAAGTGGCGGTCTGGGTGCAGAGTTCCGAAGGATCCTTGATCTCCTTCGCGAAACTGCGTGACACACAGATGCTCTGCCGAGGCTCGACCATGTCCTCGAATTCGATGCAGGGCTCCCCTTGCAGCTCCTTCCAGGTCCGCCATCCCGGGAGGGCGAAGCTGGAGCGCACGGTGGAGGCAGGCAGCCGGGCGTAATCCCATGCCGTCCTGACGCCCATGCCCTCGAGTTTCCTTACGCTGCGGCGGCCTATCCCCCAGATGTCGGTGATGGGGAAGCGGCGCAGCACCTTCTCGATATCCTCAGGCCTGTGGAGATAACATCCGCCCCGCAGCTTCGGATACTGCTTGCAGAGCTTTGAAGCCACCTTGGCCAGGGTCTTGGTCGGGGCCACCCCCACGCTCACAGGTATGCCAGTCATCCGGCGGCAGCGGGCGGACAGGGCCTTGGCCCAGGAGTCGAAATCGTCGGTCAGCATACCGCGCAGGTCAAGGAACGATTCGTCGATGGAATACTGTTCCACGGCGGGGGCCCATTCGCGGAGGACTTCCTGCACGCGGTGCGACATGTCGCCGTAAAGCGCATAGTTTGAGGAAAATACCGTTACCCCTCCCCGCTCGGCAAGTTCGCGTATCTTGAAATACGGATCGCCCATCTTGATACCCAGGGCCTTGGCCTCGTTGCTCCGGGCCACCGCACAGCCGTCGTTGTTGCTCAACACGATCACGGGCTTTCCTTCCAGGTCGGGACGGAAAACCCGCTCGCACGAAGCGAAGAAATTGTTGCAGTCGGCCAGGGCGAACATGGCGCTGACTCAGGCTTTCTTGATGACGTAGGTCACCACTCCCCAGATCAGGAAGTCGTTTTCCGGGCCCACGGGTATGGGCTTGTAGTGCCCGTTGGTGGAGTTGCAGGGCAGCAGCACGGCGCCCGAGGGAGTGATCTCCACCCGCTTGACCGTGTATTCGCCGTCGATGAAGCACACGGCCTTGCAGCCATTGTAGGGGTCGATGGACTTGTCGACTATGATGATGTCGCCTTCGTCCATGTCGGCGTCGACCATCGAGGTGCCGTCGATCTGGAAGAAAAATGTGGAGGCGGAGTGCCGCACGAGAAGCCGCGAGAGGTCGAGCCTCTCGCGGACATTTTCTGCGGGCGAAGGGAATCCGGCCTTTATAGAGCCGAGGAGTTCCGCTTCGAGGGATTCGGGGAACGGATTGGGAATCATTGGCAGGAAACCCCGGGACAAGCCCGGGGTGACGTTATCGTTTGCAGCGGACGGCGGCCTCTTCTACGGGAAGGCAGGCGTTGTACTGGGCCAGCCATGCCTCGAAGCCCGCGACGTCTTCCGCGACGGGAGCTATCTCGGTGCCGGTGTTTCCTGCGAAGACTATCCTGTCGAGGAAATCGGGCAGGCTCAGCTCTCCGCCGTTGTTCACGAGATATGAGGCCAGCAGGGCTATGCCCCAGGCACCTCCCTCCCCCGCAGTCTCCATCACGGAGATGGGCGAGTTCAGGGCGGCCGCCAGGAACCTCTGGCCCACGACCGGGGTCTTGAACAGTCCGCCGTGCCCCGTGATGCGGTCGACCTTCACGTTCTCCTCGCGGAAGAGCACGTCGTTGCCTATCTTCAGCACCGCGATGGAGCCGTAGAGCTGGGCGCGGAAAAAGTTGGCCAGTGAGAAATTGTCGGAGGCGCTGCGGACGAACAGCGGACGCCCCTCCGCGAAGCCCGTCACAGGCTCGCCGGAGACATAGTTGAACGCCACCAGACCGCCGCAGTCGGGATCTCCCTCCAGGGCGTGGGTGAACAAGGTGCCGTAGATGTCGTGCCTGTCGTCCACGGGGCCCAGCAGCTGCCGGTACTCCCGTATCATCTTCACCCAGGCGTTGAGCTCGGAGGTGCAGTTGTTGCAGTGGACCATCGCGACTAGCTTGCCGTCCGGGGTCGTGACCATGTCGATCATCTCGTTGGGCTTCGAAAGCTCCTTCTCCAGGACTATCATCGAGAAGGAGGACGTTCCGGCCGAGACGTTGCCCGTACGCGGCCTGACGGCATTTGTCGCCACCATGCCGGTGCCCGCGTCGCCTTCCGGCGGGCAGAGCGGCACCCCGGCCTTCAGGTGGCCCGAGGCATCCAGGCGCTTCGCACCCACCTCGCTAAGGAATCCGGCACTTTCGCCGGCGCTCAGTACCTTTGGCAGGATGTCGTGCAGCTTCCAATGATACTTCTTCGGAGCCACCAGCGCCTCGAACTTCTCCACCATGTCGGCCCGGTAGTTTCCCGTCACGGGATCCACGGGCAGCATGCCGGAGGCGTCACCGACGCCAAGCACCATCTCGCCGGTCAGTTTCCAGTGGATGTAGCCGGCGAGCGTGGTCAGATAGCTTATGTCCTTCACATGGGCCTCCCCGTTCAGGACTGCCTGGTAAAGGTGAGAGATGCTCCAGCGGAGAGGGATGTTGTAGACGAACAGCTTCGAGAGTTCCGCCGCGGCCGGGCCGGTGTTGGTGTTGCGCCAGGTGCGGAACGGGACCAGCAGGTGTCCTTCCTTGTCGAAGGGCATGTAGCCGTGCATCATGGCGCTGATGCCTATGGCGGCGAGATGCTCTATCTCCAGTTCATATTTCCTGCGCACGTCGGCGCGGAGGGCGGAATAGCACTCCTGAAGGCCGAACCAGATTTCCTCCTTGCTGTAGGTCCACAGGCCGTCCACGAGCTGGTTTTCCCACTCGTAGCTTCCCTGGGCGATGGGCACGTGGTCCTCGTCGACCAGCACCGCCTTGATGCGGGTGGAGCCGAACTCTATGCCCAGGACGGCCTTGCCGGTTTCGATGGTTATCCTCGGGTCCATGGCCTACTTGAGAGCCTTGTTCAGCATATAGTAGACCTCGTTGTTGCGGAGGGTCTGCTTGAAGCCCGCGATGTCGGTCTGCCTGTTGATGCGGACATACTCGATGCCGGTCATCTCGGCGAAATCCTCCCAGTATTCTTCGTCGATGTCGTAGGAGAAGGCACTGTGGTGGGTGCCGCCGGCAAGGATCCAGGCCGCGGCTCCAATCTCGAACGTGGGCTGGGGAATCCAGAGTGCGGAGGCGACGGGGAGCTTGGGCATGGGCCTGGGCTCGATGCACTCCACTTCCTGGGAGATGAGGCGGAAGCGGTTGCCGAGGTCGACGACAGTGGCCTTGATGCCGGGGCCCGTCTTCGAGGTGAAGACCAGGCGCGCGGTGGGCTGCTTGCGTATGCCTATGCCGAGGAAATGGACCTCGAGCTTGGGCTTGTCGACCGCGATCATGGGGCATACCTCCAGCATGTGGCTCTGCAGGCAGGAGCTCCTGTCGCCGGCGAAGTTCAAGGTGTAGTCTTCTAGGAAGGAGCAGCCCTTGGGCAGTCCCTGGCTGATGACCCAGAGAGTGCGGCAGAGGCAGGCGGTCTTCCAGTAGCCCTCGGCGCCGAAGCCTATGCCCTCTTCCATCAGGCGCTGGCAGGCCAGGCCGGGAATCTGGTCGAA
The DNA here is from genome assembly GCA_905235995.1 of uncultured Bacteroidales bacterium. Classification (GTDB taxonomy): domain Bacteria; phylum Bacteroidota; class Bacteroidia; order Bacteroidales; family UBA932; genus Cacconaster. The sequence continues at coordinate 45,501 of CAJONI010000062.1, read as the reverse complement.
ACCGCAGAAATCCGGAGCGTCCACGTCGACGTCGCCGAGATCGTCGAAGTTGGTGGTGAAGGCCGTGGCGCCTTTATCCTTCAGCACGCGGCGCAGGGCTATCTCGGCCCTGGCGGCATTGCGCACCTTCTCCCAGTACACTTTCTCGCCTGTCTCGTCTATCTTGATGGTATAGAGCTTCTTGTACTCCTCGATAAGAGCGTCGGTGTCGGCGTCGGACACTTTCTTGTAGTACTCCATCAGCGAACTGACGGGATAGTAGTCCACATGGTAGCCCATCCTCTGCTCGAACTCCACGCGGTCACCGTCGGTCACCGACACGTTGTTCATGTTCATTCCGAACATCAGGCAGCGGACGTCGTGGGCGTCGGCCACGCCGGCGGCCACGCGTGCCCATACAGCTATCTGCTTCTGGACCTTAGCTTCCTTCCAGTAGCCGCAGACCACCTTGCGGGCGATGCGCATGCGGGTGCATACGTGCCCGAACTCGATGTCTCCGTGGGCGCTCTGGTTGAGGTTCATGAAGTCCATGTCGATCTCCCCCCAGGGGATCTCGGCGTTGTACTGGGTGTGGAAGTGGAGCAGGGGCTTCTGCAGCTGCTGCAGGCCCTTGATCCACATCTTGGCGGGCGAGAAGGTGTGCATCCAGGTGATGATGCCTGCACACTTAGGGTCGTTGTTCGCGGCGAGCATCACCTGCTCGACTTCCTTCGAACTGTTGGCAGTGCCCTTGTAGACTATCTTCACGGGGATGTTGCCGCCTGCATTCAGGCCCTCGACCATCTCCTTGGAGTGGCTGTCGACCTTGACCACCGCGTCGCCTCCGTAGAGGAGCTGGGCGCCGGTGACCCACCAGAGTTCATATTGTTCAAATACCTTTGCCATGATACGGATTATTTTTTAACGGTTTCACGGATTTTTTGCGCGATATGTTCGGCGTCCAGTCCATAGAGGGCCATCAGCGCGGCCGGAGTGCCGGTCTGGCCGAAACGGTCGCCGCCGTTAATGAAGACCAGGCGCGTGGGCTCCTTCTCGGCGAGCAGTGTTGCGACGGCTTCTCCAAGTCCGCCGGCTGCGTTGTGCTCCTCGGCCACAATGGCCTTGCCGGTCTTGCGTACGGAGGCCAGGATCGTAGCCTCGTCGAGAGGCTTGACAGTGGCCACGTTGACCACTTCCACTGAGATGCCTTCGGCCTCGAGGACCTCGGCTGCCTGCAGGGCTTCCCACACCAGGTGGCCGCAGCAGAAGACCGTGATGTCGGAGCCTTCGTTCAGTACGTAGGACTTGCCGATTTCGAACGGAGCCTCAGGGTCGGTGAAGTTGGGCACGCTGGGACGTCCGAAGCGCAGGTACACGGGACCGTCGTACCTGGCGGCGGCGATGGTGGCCTGGGCGGTCTGGTTGAAGTCGCAGGGCACCACGACGGCCATCTCGGGCAAGGCGCGCATCAGCGCAATGTCTTCCATGGTCTGGTGGGTGGCGCCGTCCTCGCCGAGGGTGATGCCGGCATGCGAGGAGGCGATCTTCACATTGGTGCGTCCGTACGACACTTCCTGGCGGAGCTGGTCGTACACGCGGCCCGTCACGAATTCGGCGAAGGAGCCGATGAAGGGGATTTTGCCCGCTATCGCAAGGCCTGCGGCGGCTCCGACCATGTTGGCCTCGGCTATGCCGCACTGGATGAAACGCTCGGGGAATTCTTCGGCAAAGGCATCCATCTTGAGGGAGCCCTTGAGGTCGGCGGTCATGGCCACCACGCGGCTGTCGGCCTGTCCGGCCTTGAGCAGACCCACGCCAAAGCCGCTGCGGGTATCTTTCTTGCCTGTATCAGTATACTTTTTCATATCAATAATCTCCTAATGTTTCTTCGAGTTGGGTGAGGGCCTGTTCGCACTGTTCGGGCGAAGGGGCCTTGCCGTGCCATTTGTGGGTGCCTGCCATGAAGTCCACTCCGTGGCCCATCTCGGTCTTGAAGAGGATCATCGTGGGGCGGGATGTCTCCCGGCCTTTCTCGGCAGCCTTGTCGAAGGCAGCGACGATGGCGTCGATGTCGTGTCCGTCGGCCACTATGGTGTTCCAGCCGAAGGCCTGCCACTTCTTCTCGAGGTCGCCGCCTCCGCAGACGCTCTCCACGGAGCCGTCGATCTGCTGGCCGTTCCAGTCGGTCATGCCGATCAGGTTGCCAAGGCCGTGGTGGGTGGCGAACTCGGCGCCTTCCCAGATCTGGCCTTCCTCGCTCTCACCGTCGCCGCAGAGCACATAGACCCTATGCTGCTCGCCGTCCATCTTCTTGGCGAGCGCCAGTCCGGCGGCTACCGAAAGACCCTGGCCCAGGGAGCCGGAGGCCTGCGTGACGCCGGGGAGGCCGCGGCGGACTGAAGGGTGGCCCTGCAGGCGCGAACCCATCTGGCGGAGGGTACCCAGCTCCTTCACGGGGAAATAGCCCGCGCGGGCGAGCACTGAATAGTAGACCGGGGCCAGGTGGCCAGCGGAGAGGATGAACATGTCCTGGCCCTTGCCATCCCTCGTCCATGTCTTGGGATCGTGGTCCATGACCTTGAAATAAAGGACGGTGAGCATGTCGGTGGTGGACAACGATCCGCCCGGGTGTCCGGACTTGGCCGACGTGACCATGCGGATGATGTCACGGCGGACCTGTGAGGCTGTTTTTTGGAGTTGAAGTTTATCCATATGCTTGGTTATTTTTGTCCGTAGTAGGCGTTTGGGCCATGCTTGCGGCTGTAATGTTTTTCTATCAGATGCTTGTTCATCCTGGGGGCGAAGTCGGGCACGAACCTGATCCTGAGCTGCTCTGCCAGGTAAATGTCGACGGAGATATAGGCCATCCTGGCCACTTCCTCCAGCACCACGGCGTTGTGGACTGCGTTGTCGGCGTCAGTACCCCATGCGAAAGGACCGTGGTTTCTCACCAGCACTGCAGGGGTATCGTCGGGGTTCTTCCTCTTGAAGCACTCCACTATCACGTTGCCGGTCTCCTTCTCATATTCGCCGAAAACTTCCGCCTTCTTCATCTTCCTGGTGCAGGGAATGTCGTCGTGGAAGTAGTCGGCGTGGGTAGTGCCTATGTTGGGGATGTCCTGTCCGGACTGGGACCAGGCAGTGGCATAGGTCGAATGGGTATGGACCACTCCGCCTATGTTCGGGAACGCTTTGTAGAGCACCAGGTGGGTGGGCGTGTCGGACGAGGGCTTGTAGTGGCCTTCCACCACCTTGCCCTCAAGGTCGACGACCACCATGTCCTCGGGCTTCATGTCGTCGTAGGAAACGCCGCTGGGCTTGATGACCACCAGGCCGCTCTCGCGGTCGATGGCTGAGACGTTGCCCCAGGTGAAGAGCACAAGGCCGTGTTTCACCAGGTCAAGGTTGGCCTTGCAGACTTTCGATTTGAGTTCTTCCAACATGGTTTACCAGAAATAGATGTAGAATGCGACCGTAAGGCTCAGGATGATGACGGTGTGTATCACGTCCCAGGTACCCCAGGATGCGCGCGTAACGGCTTTCTGTTCCGGGGTGGCAGTACCGAAGCAAAGGCCCTTTACCTGTGCTTCCGCAGGTTTCGGGGTGCAGAGCGACACCACGACCGAGAGCGCGAGGCAGAACACGAACATCCAAACGCAGAAGGCATAGACGTTCATCTCGTTGAAAACGAAGGTGAACGCATTGTGGGATTCCGGATTGACGATCATGGTGATCAGGCGGGTGAAGCCTATCACCAGGCCGACTATAAGCGTCCACATGCCGGCCTTGGGTGTGGTCTTCTTCCAGGCGATACCCATGAGGAACACGGCGGCGATGGCCGGAGCGAGCAGGCTCTGCACACTCTGGATGTAGTTGTACAGGCTCTTGCCCATGCTCTGGATTACGAAAATCCACAGCACGCCGAGAACGACCACCACGATGGTGGCGAGACGGCCGATGGCCACGAGCTTTTCCTCAGAAGTCTCAGGATGCCTGGGTTTGTAGATGTCAATGGTGAAGAGCATCGCGGAAGAGTTGTAGAGAGAAGCGAGCGAACTCATCAGGGCTGCCAGGATACCGCAGATCACCACTCCCTTCAGGCCCACGGGCAGGAGCGTGTTGACCAGCATGGGGAAGGCGATGTCCGGATTGGACACGCTTCCGTCGGGCATGGCGCCGAGGGCGACTGCAAGCTGCTGTCCGATAGCTGAATCAGGGGTCTTGGTCAGGGCGAATGCTATCATGCCGGGGATGAGAAAGAGGAACACAGGGAGGAGTTTCAGGTAGGCACCAAAAATCGTACCGCGCCTGGACTCTTTCTGGTCCTTCCCGGAGAGTACCCTCTGGACGATGAACTGGTCGGTGCACCAGTACCAGAATCCGATGATTGCCGAGCCGAAGAGTGCGCCGTACCAAGGGAATTCAGGGTCCTGGCCGCTGCGCATCAGGGAAGTCATGGAGTCGCCGTATTCATTGACCGGCTGGGCGCCGCAGATTTCCATCATCGCGTTCCAGCCGCCAAGTTCCTTGAGGCCAAGCCCCAGAATGACCAGCGAGCCGACCAGCAGGATGGGCGTCTGCAGGACCGATGTCTTCAATACGGACTCCATGCCGCCGATGACCGTATAGATCGCAGTGATGATGACCAGCGCGAGGGCGGCCACCCAGAAGTTGATGCCCAGCAGGGTATTGAGGGCCAGGCCGCCGGCGAGCACCGTGACCGACACCTTGGTCAGCACGTAGCTGGCGAGCGAAAGCCAGGTGAGTATGCCCCGGCTCTGCTTGTTGTAGCGTTTCTCAAGGAATTCGGGCATGGTGTAGACCATGCTGCGTTCATAGAACGGGACGAATACCCATCCGAGGATCAGGATCATCCAGCCCTGGATTTCCCAGTGAGCCTGGGCCATGCCAGCCGAAGCACCCGTACCCGCGAGCCCGATGAGGTGCTCGGAGCCTATATTGGATGCGAAGATGGAGGCGCCGATGGCGATCCAGGTGGCCGAACGGCCGCTCAGGAAGTAGTCACCGGAGGTCTCTTTCTTTTTGCGGGAAACGTCCCACACGATCCAGACCATGGCCACGAAGAAGATCGCGATTACGATCCAGTCCCAGGACGCCAGCGAGATGCGGTTCAGGTCGGCCGCAACTGCCAGATAGAGAAGTTTACTTGACATATTTGAAGATATTTGAGATAATCAATGGATATGCTGATGAAAATAGTCGAAGTCTGCATGGCCGCCGCCAGTGCCGAAACAGTAGAGCGCACTGCGGTAACCGGTGAAGTAGTCGAGCGTGTAGCGCATCTTGAGACAGTACGGGACTTCGGTCCAGTTTTTCCCGTCTGCCGACCATGAGAAGAAAGCCGTGTCCTCCACTTCCCCGTCGTCCTGAGGGGTGAAGACATAGCGGATCCGCAGGTAGATGCTTTCTCCCTGAAAAGGAGCCTGCCATTTGCGCTTCTCCCTCTCGCGGAGCACGATACGGCGGTTCCCACGCCGGTCCACCTCTACGCCGATGCGGGCGCCATGGCTCTGGAAAGCGCAGATGCCGGCCTGGTCGCCGGGAGCGAGGGCCGATGCGTCGAGGAGGACCTCGCTGATGCAGCGCGGGCCCGCTGTACGCTGAGTCAACGTGCCCACAGCCGTCGCAATACCCTTTTCCGAAGGATGGGCCTGCAGGCGAAGCCATCCCGGCCTCGCGGAAAGCGACCAGTCTGTCGGAGGCTTGTGGTTCCACTGCCAGACGAGTGGCAGATGGTCGTTTTCAAATTCGTCGGAAGCCCAGACATAGTCCCTGCCATCGGCTGGAAGATTGACTGTGACATCCTGCAAGGGTCTGCCGCCATCGCCCATCACGGGCCAGCCATCCTCCCAGGTCACAGGCTGGATGGTCGGGATGCGTCCCACGGCACCGTGGTCCTGGAACTGGATGGCATACCAGTCGCCTGCCGGCGTGTCGACGATGGGGCCCTGTGCGATCCCATCCTTGCTTCGGCCGTCAAGCGTCCCACGGAGGACCACCCGGCTCTCGTAAGGGCCATGTATGTCATGGCTGCGCCAGCAGGTAACCTGCCGGATGTCATCCTTGGGCCAGTCTATCTCGATGATGTAGTAGTAGTCTCCTATGCGGTAGAAATGCGCACCTTCGGCACGCAGTCCCCACCCCTCTCGGGGAGCGCGGACTATCACCTCCGGCTCGGTGCAGATGACGGAGCTGCCGTCGGGGGAGAGCTCGGCCAGTTTCAGCTCTCCGTTGCCCCAGACGACCCAGAGGCGGCCCTGGTCGAAGAGCATAGAGGGATCGTGGAAGAACCAGTCGTCGAAGACCGTGCGCTCCCATGGTCCGTCCACTATGTCGCGTGTCCGGTATAGATAGCTCTTTTTCTGGTCATTTGCCACGAAAAGAGCGTAGTAGACACCGTCATGATAGCGGAGCGACGTGGCCCACTGGCCCTTGCCGTAGGCATTCCTGCCATTGCGGAGATTGTAGACATCGTCGTCTTCCAGAATGTCGTAGACATAAGCCACCAGGCGCCAGTGCACCAGGTCGCGCGAATGCATGATCGGGGCGCCGGGGCAGAAATACATGGTCGTAGAGACCATGTAGTAATCCTCCCCCACCCTTATGACATCATTGTCAGGGATATCGGTATAGGTAAGCGGATTGTGCGCAACTTGCCCCTGCTGCGCCTGGAGAGGCAGGCACAGCAGAGCAAGAAGCAGGGGAAGGATGCGACGAAGAGCCATGCTCAGCGGACTTCCAGAACCACTACTGATGCAGCGGGAAGAGTCAGCCTGACAGTCTTGCCGCTCGTCTCCACCTTACCGCGGAAAGCCGCGGGGGTGACGGCGGGGTCCTTGCCGAAATCGTTGTATGAGTCGATAGAGGGAGCCTGGAGGATTTCTCCCGACACTTTCCCGGGCTTGAGTTCCTCGAACTTCAGCTCGACGTCCATGGGCTCTTCGAGCGAGGGGTTGGCCAGTGAGACGTGGAGCACTCCCTTCCTGTCGCGGGAGGCCGAGACGCTTACGTTGTCGAACACATTTCCGTCGGGGGAATGGATCATGCCGGGACGGTAAGACACCGGAACATAGGTGGCGTCCTGATGGACATTGAACATGCGGAAAACATGGTAGGTCGGGGTCAGGACCATGCGCGGGCCGTCGGTCAGTATCATGGACTGCAGCACGTTGATCACCTGGGCGATGTTGGCCATCTTCAGGCGCGAGGTGTACTTCTGGAAGATGTTGAGACTGACGGCTGCGACCATCGCGTCGCGCATGGTGTTCTGCTGGTAGAGATGGCCGGGCTCGAAGCCGGGTTCGACCTCGTACCAGGTCCCCCACTCATCGAGCAGCAGTGCCACACGACGGTCGGGATCGTAGGCATCCATGATGGCGATGTGGTTCTTGATGATCTCCTCGACCGCCGCGGCGCGGGCCAGGGTGTTGTAGTACTGGCCAGGGGTGAAGCTGGTGGCGGAACCCTTGTCGCAATCCCAGCCGGGAGTGGTGTAGTAGTGCAGCGAAAGGCCGTCCATCTTCTTGCCGGCGCTCTTCATCACGGTCTTGGTCCAGTCGTAGTCGTCTTCCGAAGCGCCGCAGGCAACCTTGAAGAGCCTGTTGCCGTCATAGTTGCGGGCATACAGGGCGTAGCGCTTGTAGACGTCGGAGTAATACTCCGGGGTCATGTCGCCGCCGCAGCCCCAGCTCTCGTTGCCTATGCCCAGATACTTCACCTTCCAGGGCTTTTTGCGGCCGTTCTTCGCGCGGAGCTCGGCCATCGTGCCTTCCTCCGCGGTCATGTATTCCACCCATTTGGCCAGCTCCTCCACAGTACCTGAACCGACATTGCCGCTGATGTAGGGCTCAGTGCCAAGCATCTCGCAGAGGTTCAGGAATTCATGGGTCCCGAAGGAATTGTCTTCCACCGTACCTCCCCAGTTGTTGTTGACCAGCTTGGGGCGGTTTTCCTGCGGGCCGACGCCGTCCATCCAGTGGTATTCGTCGGCGAAGCAACCGCCCGGCCAGCGCAGCACCGGGACCTGCAGGTCCTTGAGGGCTTTCAGCACGTCGGTGCGGTAGCCGTCCTTGTTGGGAATCTTGGAGTCCTTGCCCACCCAGATGCCTTCATAGATGCATCGGCCGAGATGTTCGGAGAACTGGCCGTAGATTTCTGCCGGGATGCGGGGCTGGTCCTCAGCCTTTTCATGGACAGAAATCTTTATCTGGGCCTGGGCGGCCAGGGCGACGGCAAGTGCCGCGATAATGGTCAAGGTCTTTTTCATGTTCAGGTTTTATTCAACTTTTTTGCCCCACCAGGTGGCGTTAAGGGTCTTTTCTGTTCCGGCATATACGACTGTGTTCACGCGGGGGGGGGCCTCCCAGTCGACTTCATGGGAGACAACCAGCACAACGGTCTTGCCGGAGGCGTTCAGGGTAAGATATTGTTTGTCCTCGTCGAAGCTCCAGCTGCCGGAGAGCGATCCGGAGACGCTGCCGTCGGCCTTGAGCTCGATGTTTACGGAAGTGTCCTGCTTGCCGTAGTCGTACTTGAGGTTGATGTGCTCCCATTTGCCGGGGATATCTTCAGCCTTGACGGGTTCCTTGTTCAGGCCTGCGTAGCGCTCGGGCAGGGCTATGGGCCAGAGGTCGTCGAGATTCTCCGCTGACGAGGGACACCAGACTATGCGGCGCACGTGACCCATCATCACGGCATTGGGCGCGTTGCCGCCCGCCGTCGTGGGGAACCGGGCCTGGGATGCGTAGAACCAGTCGCCGGTGCCTTCCTGCTGGAAGATGCAGCAGTGGGAGATTCCCACCCAGCCTGTACCCTTGGAGAACTTGTAGGGATGGGTCACTATCGGGTAGCAGTCGCCGCGGCCGTTGGTGAAGTTGCGTCCGGTGATGTCGGTGTAGGGGCCTTCGATGCTGCTGGCGCGCACCACGCGGGTATTGTAGGGTACGTCCAGTGCGTCGTAGGCCATGAAGAGATAGTAGTAGCCATCCTTGTAGACAATCTCGGGGGCCTCGCTGCCCTGCCAACGGGAACCGGAAGTACGGGTTCCTACAAGGGAGCCGAAGCGGGAGGTTATGCCGGAGACATTGTCAGCCCAGGGATCTCCCAGGTCGCTTACAGGCATGCCGGTCGTGGGATTGAGCTCCAGCCTTGCGAAGCCGCTGTGCCAGGAGCCGTAGATCAGGAAATGCTTTCCGGACTGGGGATCGACGATGTAGGTCGGGTCAATCGCGTTATAGTAGAAATAGGCGTTCCAGTCGGAGACAGAAGCCCGCGACCAGCCGTCCTTGCCCTTGTCGGATGAGGAGCAGGTCACGAAGCCGTAGTCGGTCCAGTTGCCGCTGGCAGGATCCGTGGTTTCACACATGCCTATGAAGGCCCGTTCGGTCCAGGAACCGTCGAAAGCTTCCGAAACGGGCTTTCCGGTCTTGATGTAATTGTCGACCACTATGCAATAGTACATGCGGAGCTTGTCGCCCACCGTACGGACTACCGGGGCCCAGTAACCGTAGGAGATGTTGGCTGCGGTGATGTCGGGCAGGTCCATCTTCTTGCGGATCTCGTTCAGGCGGGTGGCGACCCAGGTGGGAGCGTTGGAGAACGGGCCGGGCACGTAGCTCCAGTTGACAAGGTCCTTGGAACGCTTGCCGGGAAAATGTACGTGCCCCAGGGTGCCCTTGAGATGCTCGTTGCCATACGAGGCGTCCGTGTTGAACATGTAGTAGTAGCCTTTATAATAAGCTATGCTGGGGTCGTGTACGTTGGCGAGGTTCCACTGGTCGTGGTTGGCCCAGGATGAGATGCTGCGGTAGTCGTCCCGGAAATCAGGAATGGTCGCGCCGTCGCTTACCGCAGGTTCCGCAGCGGTTCCGGCCCAGTTGCCTGTGCTGTAGGGACTGATGGCGCTGTAGCCGGTTTCGGGGTTCGGCACGGGAGGAGGTACCACCGGATCGGTCTTTATGCCGGTTTCATTGGAAGGATCCTCGCAGGCCCAGGCCAGCATACCTGCCGCCAGCGCTGCACACAATATCCTTGACCATTTCATCATGACTAGGTTTCTATCTTTTTAGAAAAAGGTGGCCCGCTTTGTGGACGGGCCACCATGAATATACAAATATAATCAATCCTTTTCAGAAATCCTACTGAAGCGACACTACCGGATGAACGTTTCCATACTTCTGCTTCCAGGCTTCAGCATTGCTGCTGTGGTTGTTGGCAGAGTTACCGTGGATGTTCTTGTTGGCGTCGCGGATTCCCTGGAAGATCGGGAAGTACTCGAAGCCGTCGGTGTAGTACTTGTAGGAGTAGTCGGAGGCCGTCTCGACGGTCAGCTCCTGGGTGGAAACGGGCGTCCCTTCCCCGGTGTCCAGCATGTAGCAGCTGTGCTGGCAGAGCTGTGCGAAACGTCCTGCGTCATAGAAGAAGCCCCAGCGGATCAGGTCGATGCCGCGTCCGTTCTCGCAACCGAACTCCTTGGGACGCTCCACGTTGGCGATCTGCTCGAAGAGCTTGTCCTTGCTGCTTCCGAAGTCGGCCAGGTCGAGGTCGGCAAGGCCGGCGCGACGGCGCACGATGTTAATGTACTCGATGGCCTGGGCGGTGGGACCCGATATCTCGTTGATGCACTCGGCGGCGCGCAGCAGCACGTCGGAGTAGCGCATCAGGCGGAGGTTGACACCGCAATGCAGGCCCGTGGTGATGCTCGCATAGATATTGTTGCGGGCATTCGTGAACTTGGCGATGGACATGCCACCCTGCGTGTTGTTGCAGCGCGGAGTCCTGGTAATCTCCTGCTGGTACACTACGTTGCTGCGAGGGTCGCCTCCATTGGGATAGGCGGCGTTCGTAGTGCCGGTGTAGGAGGAGTACTCGGGTTCGTAGGTCACGATGGTCCAGTAGAGACGGGGATCGAGGGTGCCGTCGGTGCAACGCTCAGCCTTGAAAAGGTTGTAGAGCCAAGGGGATGCGGCAAGGTCGCCCCAGCTGCCAAGCTCCTGGGAGCCGTAGTTCGATTCCACGGCGTGGCCCTGCGTGGCGTTGGTCGAAATGTTTACAGGGGTCCACTCCTCGTCGGAGCCGCCTTGTCCGTAGTCGAGGAACTGGACCTCGAAGATGCTTTCCACGTTGTTCTCGTACTGGGAGCCCTCGCGGAAGTTGTCACCGTAGTCGGCGGTCAGGGCATAGCTGCCATAGGAGCCGTTGATTATGTTGTCCAGATAGACGAGAGCCTCGCTGTACTTGTGACGGAACATGTAGGCGCGGGCAAGATAGCCGGCTGCTGCGCCCTGGTTGGCGCGGCCTTTGGCCCATTCTCCACCGGCGGTCTTGGGAGGAAGCAGGTCGATGGCTTGAAGCAGGTCGGCCTCGATCTGGTCGAAGACCTCGTCCTGGCTCACGTTCTCGGCATACATCGACTCGATGGAAGAGTACTGGCCGTAGTCGGTGAAGAGGGGAACCTCCTGGTAGTAGGTGGCCAGATTGTAGTAGGCCAACGCGCGGAGGAACAGGGCCTGTCCCTGGATGCGCTTGAGGTTGTCGGACACCACGTTCATCTGTTCTATGCGGGAAAGCACCAGGTTGCAACGGTTCACGACATGGAAATTGTCACGCCAGGGCCACTGGTCGCCGATGTCGATCTGGCCGTTGGAGTTGAGGTTGTCGTAGGGAAGGTACCACTGCTGGGAGGCATTCCATACCTCGTCGCCGCGGACTGCGTCGAGGGTGTAGCCCACGCGGGCGAAAGTCCCTTCCAGACGAATGCGGTTGTAGCAGGCGATGATGGCCTCCTGGAGGTCGGACTCGGTGTAGCCGAAGTCATAGGTGGTCTGGTTGTTGGGGTTCTTGACATCCAGCTGGGAATCGCAGGAAGCCATGGAAACCAGAACGGCAAGGACCGCCAGAGCAATCGTTATTTTTTTCATATGCTTGTTCATTATCAAATGTAACATCTTAGAAGGAAAGCTTCAGACCCAGCATGAAGGTTCTCGGTGCAGGGTACGAGCAGTAGTTGTAGCCAGGGGTGAAGGCACCGCCTGCGAAGTCGATGTTGTAGCCACGGTAGCGGCTCAGGGTGAAGAGGTTCTGACCGGAGAGGTAGATGCGGCCGCCCTGGATGAAGGCCTTCTCGCCGAAGATGCCCTGGGGAAGGTTGTAGCCGAACTCCACGTTTGCGATCTTCCAGTAGGCTCCGTTCTGCAGGTAGCGGGAGCTGAACATGTCGTTGGTGATGGTACCGGTGGACTTGTAGTACACACGGGGGACAGTGGTGCTGGGATTCTCAGGAGTCCATGCATTCATCAGTTCGACGCTGCGGTTGGTCATGCCGTAGGAGCTGCGCAGGGTCACGTCGACGAAGTCGAGGAGCTGGTAGCCCGCGGCGCCGAAGGTCGAGAGGCTCAGGTCGAAGCCCTTGTACTCGAAGCGGGCGCTGAGGCCGAACTGCACCTTCGCCATACCGCTGCCGATGAAGGTCTGGTCGTCGGAAGTGATCTGGCCATCGTTGTTGACGTCCTTGTATGCCACGTCGCCCGGCTGGGCGCCACTCTGGATCACACGCTGTCCGAGGTCGTTCACGCGGTTGTCGATCTGGCTCTGGTCCTGGAAGATACCTTCGTACACATAGCCGTAGAAGCGGCCCACCTCAGCGCCGAGCTCGGTGCGGGTGTAACCGTCGGTGCGGGACTCGCCGGAAGGACCGAGGGAGACCACCTTGTTCTTCGGGAAGGTGACGTTGCCGGAGAACTCATACTTGAAGTCGCGGCTGTAGTTGCGATAGGAAGCGGAGAGTTCGAAGCCGGTGTTGCGCATGGAAGCGGCATTCATGGTCACGGTCTCGTTGGTGGCGCCGGCCTCTGCCGGGACAGGCACACTGTAGAGCAGGTCTTCCGAGAGGGAGTTGTAGTAGTCCATGTTGATCTCGAGGGCGCCGCCGAACATGGCGTAGTCCATACCGATGTCGAGGGTCTTCTTCTTCTCCCAGCGGATGGCCGTGTTCACATAGTTGGAAATCGATGAGCCGGTCACCTTCTGGCCGCCGAAACTGTAGGTGTAGTTGCCGCGGGCCATTGTGTCCATGTACTGGTATTCACCGATGTTCTCGTTACCGAGGATACCGTAGCTTGCACGGAACTTCAGGAGGCTCACCAGGTTCTTGTCAACATTGAAGAAAGGCTCCCTGTCGATGCGCCAGCCGATGGAGGCTGAAGGGAACCAGTCCCAATGGTTGCCCGTGGAAAGGCGGGAGGAACCGTCACGGCGGACAGTGGCCTGGAAGAGGTAGCGTCCGTCGTAGTCGTAGGTCAGTCGGCCGATGTATGAAGCCAGCACGTGCTCGAACTCGGAGGAGCTGGCGTCGCGGTCGGCGGCGTTGCCCACCTGCAGGTAGTACGGCTCAGGCATGTTGTTGCCCCATGCTGTCAGGTTGTGGGTGAGCTCGCGCTCGAAGGTCATGCCGATGACGGCGTTGAGGTGATTGAGTCCGAACTTTCCGTCGTAGGTGATGTAGTTCTCAACCAGGAAGTCGCCGTAGCTGCGGTAGCCCTGAGTGAGGCGTTCGTTGCTCTTCGACAGGTAGTTGGTCGTGCTCTGGATGAACGACGGGACGAAAGTGAAGTCCTTGGCGATGGTCTTGCTGTAGGAGAGGTTCAGGTTGTAGTCCAGTTTGTGGTTGTCGTTCTTGTGGCCGAACATGTCCAGGATGTCGACTGCGACGCTGCCGGTGGCCACGATGCGGTCGACGAGGGTGTTGCGTTCCAGGAGGTTGTTGTACAGCAGCGGGTTTGTCATACGGATGTCGCCGTGCACATTGTCATAATAGGTACCGAAGCCCCATGAGTCGTAGGTGTACTCGGAAGCCGCGGAGATCTGGCGGTCGAGGAACCAGGTGTCGGGGTCGTAGGCCTTGATGGACGGGGGCATGAGCAGTGCGGAAGCCATGACGGGGTACTGGGTGCCGTAGAGGCCCTGGACGTACTCGTTGGCGTTCGAGAGCGACATGCTGTCCTGGTTGCTGTGGGAGTAGACCAGTCCGGTGCGGATCTTGACGAACTTGATGTCCATCGTGTTGTTGACGCGGGCGGTGAAACGGTCGTAGTTGGGACCCGCGCCCTTCATGGTGCCGCGCTGGTTGAAATAGTCAAGCGCGATGTTGAAGGTGCTGTTCTGTCCGCCGCCGGAAATGTTGACGTTGTGGTTCTGGCGGATACCGGTCTTGAAAGTCTCCTTGAACCAGTCGGTGTCGACCACGGAAGGATCCACGTAAAGGTCGCTGTACTGATCGTAGCCGGCGGGAACCGCGAGGCCGCTGTTGTCGAACGCCATGCGCACGAACTCGCCGTACTGCTCGGAATTCATGACCTGATAGACGTTCTTCTTGATATTGTCGACACCCACATATCCGGTGTAGTCGACATGTATGGGCTGGTTCTTCTTGCCGCCCTTGGTGGTGATGATCACCACGCCGTTTGCTGCACGGGAACCGTAGATGGCTGCCGCAGAGGCATCCTTGAGGACCTGGATGGTCTCGATGTCGTTCGGGGAGAAGTCACGGATGGTGGTACCCATGGGCACGCCGTCTATGACATAGAGAGGTGCAGTGCTGCCGAAGCTGCCAAGACCGCGGATGCGGACTGCAGGGTCGGCGCCAGGCTGGCCGTCAGAGGTGATCTGCACGCCGGCCACCTTGCCTTCCAGCATCGTGGAGATGTTGGAGTGGGAGACTTTCTTCATCTCGTCGGCGTCGACGATCGCTACCGAACCGGTCAGGTCGACCTTCTTCTGGGAACCGTAGCCGATCACGACCACCTGGTCGAGCAGTATGCTGTCGGTACGGATGACGAGATTGCCGAGGTCGCCTTCCTTGGTGACCTGGACCTCGAGGGTCTCATAGCCCACGTAGATGATTTGCAGTGTGCAGCCGAGGGGCACGCTGAGGGTGAACTTGCCGTCAAGGTCGGTGGTGGTGCCGGTGGTGGTGTCCTTGACCACCACGCCTGCGCCAAGGGCGGGTTCGCCCGTGTCGTCGACCACGGTACCGCTGACAGTCACGAATTCCTGCGCAAAGGCCTGCTGGACATTGGGACCCATCAGCAGCAGCCCGCAAAATGCGATGAATGCGAATATCTTTTTCATATATGTACAGTCTTTAGATTAGTCGAAGACAAGGTATGATTCCTCGGTGACGATGGCAAACTGGACGTCATCGCTGTCGACGACAAGGTTGTCATAGTACTGGAAGTGCACCGTACCGTCGGCGGAGATCACGGAATAGCGGATGCTCGCAAATCCGTCGGTACTGTTGCTCACGGTGATGGCCACATGCGAACCGTCCAGATTGTTCATGAAGGTATCCCAGTCCCAGTTGCTGGACTTGATGCTGGCGTCGTAGCTGCCGCCCCAACCGTAGTGGTCCATGCGGACTACAGCGTACTCGGTTCCGTCAGCCTTGCGAAGGATGGTGCACGGGCTGTGCCAGTTGCCGAGGTTGTCGGAACTGAGGGTCATGCTCACGCTCTGGCTGGTGCCAGGAGCCACGGTCCAGTCGCGGGAGAAGGTGGTCCACCAGGGGTTGGTGAAGTCGGGAGCGCCCACGGGTTCGGTCTGGGCCGGCAGAATGCTCTTCTCGATCTCCAGGGAACCGGTGGTGGTGATCTCATGACCGGAAGAGGTGGCATAGGTTACGGTGTAGGCACTTGCATAGGTGCCGGGGACAGCATCGTAATCCACCTTGTCACCCATGAAGGAGACAGTGTACTGACCGGTCCTGAGCAAAGTCTGCGAGCCGTCGGCGAAGGTTCCGACCACCACTATGCCGTTGGGCGAAAGGGTGACCCGCTTCGCGTCTCCGATGACGTAGGCGCTGGCACTGGCTTCGATGTCGACGATGGGGTTGGTAACCTGCACGGTCACATATCCGCCGACCGAGACGCCGTACTTGCCCTGCTTGGTCTTGCTGTAGGAGTAGACGACGACTTCCTCTCCAGCCCTCTCTCCAAACATGGGAGATGCGGTGAAGGTGACGTCCTCAAGGGCGACTTCGGCAGTGGAGTTGTCGGTAAAGGTCACTACGGCCTTGACATTGGCCAGGGCCTCCTCGAGCGTAGTTCCCACCTCGACGGCCGAAGGGAAGCCGGACAGCATGATGCTGGCGGCATCTTCGTCGGGGATCTCCTTGATCTCGGAAGGAACCAGGTAGGCCTTCTTCATAAGGAAATGGCTGCCGTCGCAGATAAGGAAGAGGTTGACATCGTCGGTGGAGGAGACGGGCTGGTTGTATTTCTCCACGATGTCCATCCCGTCGACGCTGACGCTGTGCACCTCCAGGAAGGCGACGCCTGCACGGGCGTGGTCGAGACTCATGGTCACATAGGCGCCCTGCATCTTCTCGCGGAACTCGTCCCAGTTGACATCCTGTCCGCCATAGTCGAACTCGATCATGGCAGAGTTGTAGTCGGCGTTGCCCCATCCGTACCAGTCGGAACGGAGCACGAAGTATTCGGCATAACCGTCGCCTGAGCGCTCAGCCTTGGTTGACACGCAGACGTTCCAGTTGTTCCAGTTGTTTTCACCGCTGCCGTAGTTTTCAAATTCCACTACCAGCTTCTTGCCGGAGGGAACGGTAAAGTACTGGCTGAATTCGGTCCACCATGCGGAGGAATTGTCTTCAGCGCCGACAAGCGTTGCGGTAATGTCGATCTCGGTGTAGTCGTCCGTCTGCTTCTTGGCCTTTTCTTCCTGATACTCGGCGATCTTGTCGGCAAGATCGTCCGGAGCATCAACGACATAAGGCTCGAGGCCGGAGCAACCGAGCGACACCGTCGCCGCGAAGACGACTGCGCAAATTGCTTTCAGCATCATTTTTAGAGCTTTCATGCTTTTGGATTTTTAATAGGTTGGATTATTAGTTAAAGGTATTTATCATAGATTCACGACAGGCCATCCGTCGGCGTCCCATAAGAGAGGGCGCACCAGCAGATGGGCGCTGTAGCGTTTCTTCTTGTCGTAGCCATGGAAGAGCATGCGGTCGCCGTCAGGGAGCGACACCACCGCGCAATGCCCCACCCCGGGATAGCGTTCATTGCCGGCGAGCACCACGGTCCCGCCTCCTTCCATCATGGGGATGCCCTCACGGTCGTAATACGGGCCGTTCACGGAGTCACTCCTTCCCACCACTACCTTATATGTACTCTTTGCGCCGCGGCAGCAGAGGTCGTAGCTCACGAATAGATAGTACCAAGGTCCGCGCCTGACGATGAACGGGGCTTCGACAGCTCCATTTCCCGGATGGAAGTCCTCTCCGCGGAAGTCGGGCCTGACAGCTTCGTCGGTACTTACTATGTCGGGAGTGGTCCCTTCGGGGCGACGGCACAGAGGATACCAGACCTGCGGCTCAGCGACGCCTGTCAGGCTGGAGTCCAGCTTGACAAGCTTGATCCCACCCCAAAACGAACCGAAGGAAAGCCAGCCTGTTCCGTCGACATCGATGAAGAGGTTGGGATCGATGGCGTTCCAAAGGTCGCGCCCGGCCACCGAGCGTACTACGCAGCCGTGGTCCTCCCAGCGGTATTCGGGAGAGGAGGGATCGAGAGTGCGGTTGGTCGCGACTCCGATGGCGCTGTCGTTCTTCCCGAACGAGGAGCACGAATAATATAGATAGTATAGCCCGTCATGGAAGGCGATGTCGGGAGCCCAGGTATGGCCTTTATAGCCGGGCACCATATCGACAGCCCATTGGGGAGCATTCTCGAAAACCCGACCCGCCCAGGTCCAGTTGACGAGGTCCGTTGAAGTGAAGAAGTTTATTCCGAAACCGGTGCTGAAGAGATACCATGTTCCTTCGCACATGATGGCGACGGGATCATGGGCCGGAGGCTCTGCCGGAGGAAATTTCGGAGCACGCGCCTGCGGCTGGGCGCAGGACAGGGAACCGAGGAGACACAGGCATAAGCCCAGGCAGAAATTTTTCGGAAGAACTTTCATTTTTTAAGCGAAGTGGTTAACCACTACAAAATTAAAAAGTACTCCCGGCGAAAAGGTGCAAAAAAAAACTTAAAGGGTGGATTTTTGAACAAAAAGCTATAGTTTCGCCAAAGAACTGGGTGTGACCCCGAATTCCTTTGTAAAACAGCGGGTAAAATACTTCGGATCGTTGAAACCCACCTCGTAGGCCACCTCCGACACGTTCATCGTCCGGTCGCTGCGCAGGATCTCCTTAGCGACGGAAAGACGGTACGAGCGGATGAACTGGCCTGTCGACTTGCCGGTAGCGTCCTGAAGCCGGGTGTTGAGCAGGGTCTTGCTCATGCCCATCTCCTTGCTGAGGGCAGTGACGTCGAGTTCGGGATCCTTGTACATCCGCCGGACCGTTTCCACCAGCTTTACCACGAAGGGGTCGTCCTGAAGCTCCTGCGAGGCGCGATGGTCCGGCGCCTGGAGCATGGTGCGGGAAGCAAGTTCCTCGTTCTGGCGCAGCAGCACGGCATTCTGGCGGTCGAGTTCCTCGGCTTTTTCGCTTATCTCACGGGTACGTTCCTTCACCACGGCTTCCAGTTCGGCCTGCCTGCGCCGGAGAGTGATGGTACGCAGGGTCGTAATCCACCAGACCGCCGACAGCACGAAGAACAGGATCAAGAACCGGAACCACCAGGTATTGTATATATACGGCCGGACGTTCACCTCCATGGAAAGTGTGCCGATCTCCTTTTCGGTACGGGAAAGAGCCTGGACATGAAAGGTATGGCGGCCGGGGGGAAGTGAAGAATAAGACGCTTCGTGACGCCCGGCCGGGACTTCCAGCCAGTAGTTGTCGTATCCTTCCAGCATATATTTATATTTCACGCGCGCAGGAGCGTCTGGCGTCAGGAACGAGAACTGGAAGAGGATGGAACGGTCGCGCTGATGGACTTTCAACGATTTCATGTTGGGGTCGCTGAACCGGTGCCCGTCCACTTCCACCCGGGTGAAACGGAGAGGCCCGGACACCAGGTCCTCCTGGGTAAGGAGCGGATCGACTACGGAGAATCCGCTCGTATGGCCGAAGTACAGCCGTCCGTCCGAGCCCTGACACGCAGCATTCCAGAAGAAATGCGTGTTGTATACTCCATCCTCGCTCCTATATGCCATGATACTGCCGGAAGCAGGGTCCAGGACGTTGAGCCCGTGCTCGGTACTCACCCAGATGCGGCCGGAGGCGTCCTGGCACAGACCGCGGGCCCTGTCGTTGGAAAGGCCCTGGAGGGTGGTGTATCCTTCGAATGAGAAGTGTCCATCGGCGCCAAGCAGGGCCCTGTAGATTCCGGAACCGTTGCTTGCAAGGTAGAAAACGCTGTCGGAAGCCTGCATTATTGCGCAGATCTTCTCGTCGGCGAAGGTATCCGGGGCGTCGAGCTTGTAGCGGTAATGGACGTATGGAAAGCGGCCGGACGGCTCCCGGTTCATCAGGTCGAAAACATAGAGGCCCTGGAGGCAGCCAACCCAAAGACGCCCGGAACTGTCGATGAGCGAGCCTATGCATCCGCTCGCCGTTTCATCCAGCGCGGATTCATAGGTCTGTGCCACCGGATCGTAAAGGAAGATGCCCTGGTTGGAGCATATCCACAGCAGGCCGTTGTGCGCGTCATACTCAAGAGCTCCAATGTAGTCCGTCCGAGTGTCGAGCGGCGGCAGATGGCCTGTCCTGCGGAATGGAGGCCGGGTGGAGAGAACGTCCACGCCGTGACCCCAGGTCCCGACGAAAACCTGCCCGTCAGGGCCAGGAATCAGCTCAGAGACACTGTTGTGCGAGAGGCTGCCGCTTTCGCGTGTGAGATGGACGAAGCGGCTGGAGCCGGGCGCAAGGATGCTGAGACCTCCTTCCTGGGTACCGACCCAAAGCCTGCCTTCAGGGTCCTCCCATATTGCGTTTACGGGACCGGAAGCAAGGCTGCCAGGATCGGCCGGCTCATTGGAAAAGTGTCTTATTGCCAGTCTTTTCGGGCCGAAGATGATCAGTCCGGCCGTTTCAGTCCCGAGAACCAGGCGCTGCCCGAAACATTTGACGCAGTTGACCACGTCGGAACCAACCCTCTCGAAACGATCTTCCACAGGGTTGTAGACATTCCAGCCGCGGAGTGTGGACACTACGACCTGCCCGTCGAAATCGACGGCCACGCCGGTAGTGAAGTTCTGTGTCAGGGAATGGGGATCCTCGCTGTGCTCATATTGTTTCCACTGGCCTGTATGCCGGTGAAGCAGATAGAGACCGTTCTCAGTGGAGATCCAGACGCTCGAACCCATGGATTCAAAACCTGAGACATAGGTTGAGGCTCCAAGGTCGAGGGTGGTGGCTACGGGCTGGGCCTTCAGGCCTCCGGCGGGGTCGGGGCAGATCTTGTGGAGAAGGCCTCCGAGCGAAGCCCACATGCATCCGTCGCCATCGACCTCCTCGAACACATAGTTGCCTGCATGAAGGCCGGGATGCGTGAACTCGCGGATTTCAGATACAGTTCCCCGGGCGTCGAAGGATATACGCCTGATCACGGAACCGGCCATGACCCACATGGCGCCTCGGGAATCAAACTTAAGGAACTGGCAGAAAGGGGCGTCCGGGCCGGAAAAGGCAGGGAGGCCGATATCCGCCTTTTCCAAGGTGGCAAGGTCGAGCACGTCTATTCCACCCTCAGACCCGACCCACAGGCGATGGAATCCGTCCTCGGCGATGTTCCTGATAAAATTGCTGCGAAGCGGCGGAATGGTCGAGGTATTGAAGGTCAGCAGCCCGTAGCCGTCGAAACGGCAAAGACCGCCGCCCGAGGTGGCTATCCAGATAAATCCGTCGCTGTCCTGCAGCACGTCGTCCACGTAATTGCAGGGAAGCCCGCGTTCTACGTCGAGACGGACGGCTACATGCTGGTCGAGGAACCCGGCCTGTGCGCCTGCAGGGAGGGCCAGGACTACGGACAGAAGAAGCAAAACCGAAATTAATGCACCCTTAGTGTTCATTTGTCCACCTTTCGTACCACAAATTTATATAAATTTGAGAAAAATTACATATCAGTACTGTTTTCAGATGAAAAACCTCAGCATCCTGACACTCGCCGCGATACTGCTCGCCATCCCGGCAGGCGCACAGCCGGAAAAGCAGCCGGGCAAGCTTGACATCGACCTCAAGAAACCCGGTGCGGCCATCCAGCCCACCCTCTACGGCATCTTCTTCGAAGACATCAACTATGCAGCCGACGGAGGTCTCTATGCCGAACTCGTGAAAAACCACTCCTTCGAATTCCCCGTCGACCCCCTGCAGGGCTGGAAGGCATTCGGCAAGGTGGAAGTCCGCGACGACGGTCCTTTCGAGCGCAACCCGCACTACGTCCGCCTCAGCGACCCCGGTCACCCGCACAAATGGACCGGACTCGACAACGAGGGCTTCTTCGGCATAGGAGTCAAGGCACGAGAGACCTACGACTTCTCGGTATGGGCCCGCGTCCCGAGCGGCGGCAGCTCTACCATCCGCATTGAGATCGCAAATCCCGCCTCGATGGACGAGGTTCATTTCATCTGCCAGGGCACCATCACGGTCAAGGGTTCCGAGTGGAAGAGATATGAACTGAAACTCAAGCCGGAGCAGACCCTCGACAAGGCCGTCCTCCGCATCTTCCTCTGGGGCGAAGACCGCACGACCGTCGACTTGGAGCACGTTTCGCTCTTCCCTGCCGACACCTGGAAAGGACGTCCCGGCGGCCTGCGCAAGGACCTCGCACAGGCCCTGGCCGACCTGCACCCGGGCGTGTTCCGCTTCCCTGGCGGGTGCATAGTGGAAGGCACCGACCTTGCCACCCGCTACAATTGGAAGAACTCCGTGGGCCCCGTGGAGAACCGTCCCCTCAACGAGAATCGCTGGGAGTACACCTTCCCTCATCGCTTTTACCCCGACTACTTCCAGAGCTACGGCCTGGGATTCTACGAATTCTTCCAGCTCTCCGAGGACATTGGCTCCGAGCCTCTGCCCATCCTGAGCTGCGGCCTAGCCTGCCAGTTCCAGAACGACAGCACCATGCCCGACGCCCACTGCCCCGTTGACGAGCTTGAACCCTTCATCCAGGACGCCCTCGACCTGATCGAATTTGCAAACGGTCCCGTCGATTCGAAGTGGGGCTCAGTCCGGGCCGAAATGGGCCACCCCGCCCCGTTCAACATGAAATTCATCGGCATAGGCAACGAACAGTGGGATACACTATATCCGGAGCGCCTTGAGCCCTTCATCAAGGCCATCCGCGCCGCATATCCTGAAATCAGGATAGTCGGCTCCAGCGGTCCGAATTCGGAAGGCGAGCAATTCGACTACCTCTGGCCAGAAATGCGTCGTCTCGGCGCGGACCTCGTGGACGAGCATTTCTATCGCCCATACAAATGGTTCCTGTCGCAGGGTGACCGCTACGACAACTATCCCCGCAAGGGCCCTAAGGTGTTCGCCGGTGAATATGCCTGCCATGCCAAGGGAATGAAGTGGAACCATTTCTACGCATCCCTGCTTGAAGCCGCCTTCATGACCGGCATCGAGCGCAATGCCGACGTGGTCCATATGGCCACTTACGCCCCGCTCTTCGCCCATGTGGAAGGCTGGCAGTGGCGTCCCGACCTCATCTGGTACGACAATCTCCACAGTTTCCGGACGGCCAGCTGGCACGTTCAGCAGCTCTACGGACAGTATCGTGGCAGCAACACCTTGAAACTCACCATGGACGGAGTCAACGTCACCGGCGCCGAGGGTCAGCAAGGCCTCTTCGCAAGCGCAGTGCTCGACGGCGGCAAAGTCTACGTCAAGGTGGTCAACACTTCCGATTACGACCAGGAGATATGCCTCAACTTCAACGGTCTCAAGAAAAACGAGAGCATGAAGGCCGTCGGTGGGGTCCGCCTCTCCTCACCCAACCTCTACGTCGACAATTCACTCGAAGATCCTGAGCGCATTATCCCGGAAGCCTTCGAATTCAAGGGTGCGGGCAAGAGCCTGGAAGCAAAGGTGCCCGCCTGTTCCTTCTCCATTTTCATCCTCGAACGATAAACAATCATAATATGAAACGTATTTCTCTTGCCATCTGCACAGCCGCCTTGCTCATTGCGGCTTCATGCACCTCCAAACAGCCTGCTGAGACAGGTATCTACACCCTCAGGAACGATGCTGGAATGGAGGTGAGCGTCACCAACTTCGGAGGCCGCATCGTGTCCATCCTGGTTCCCGACAGGGATGGCGTAATGCGCGACGTGGTCCTGGGCTTCGACAAAGTTGAGGATTACTTCCCCGAGAACAATTCCTCAGACTTCGGCGCCGCGATAGGCCGCTATGCCAACCGCATCGACCAGGGCAGGATCACCATCGACGGAGTGACCACCCAACTTCCCCAGAACAACTTCGGACACTGCCTCCATGGCGGCCCCACGGGCTGGCAATACCAGATCTATGACGTGATCGAGGCCGACGACAGCCACATCAAGCTACAGATCGTATCGCCCGACGGCGACAACAACTTCCCCGGCAACGTGACAGCCACCGTGACCTACTCCCTCACCCCCGAGGGAGCCATCGACATCGCCTATGAGGCCACGACCGACGCCCCGACGGTGATCAACATGACCAACCACTCATACTTCAACCTCTCGGGCGACCCGGCCAACCACAGCATCGTGGACGACATCCTCTACATCAACGCATCCTGCTTCACCCCGGTCGACGACACCTATATGACTACAGGCGAGATAGTTCCCGTGGCAGGAACGCCCTTCGACTTCACCACTCCCCACGCCATCTCCGACGGCGTAACGGCCGACGACGAGCAGATACGCAACGGCAACGGCTACGACCACAACTGGGTGCTCGACACAAAGGGCGACGACACGCAGGTCGCAGCCGAACTCTGGTGCCCCGCCACCGGCATCGACCTGAAGGTCTACACCGACGAGCCCGGCATCCAGGTCTATTCCGGCAACTTCCTCGACGGCACGGTCGTCGGCAAGAATGGAGTCGCCTACCCCCAGCGCTCGGCCATCTGCCTGGAGACCCAGCACTATCCCGACTCCCCCAACAAGCCCCAGTGGCCCTCCGTGGTCCTCAGGCCCGGCGAGACCTATCACAGCCACTGCGTCTTCGCCTTCAGCGTCAAATAGTCCGATATGAAAACCCTAATCCCAGCGACCGCCGCCCTGATGGCGGCGGTCCTGCTTTCAGGCTGCAGCAAGCCCAAAGCCCTGCCGGAAGCCGGCTATCCCGTAAATCCCGTCCCGTTCACCCATGTCAAGGTGACAGATTCCTTCTGGGGACAACGCCTCGACGCCTCGCGCCAGGTCACGATTCCGCTGGCCTTCTCGAAATGCGAGGAGACGGCCCGATACGACAACTTCGTCAAAGCTGCCGAGCAGATGCATGCCGACCACAATCTCGGCTTCGAGGTGGGCGGCTTTTCCTTCGACGACACCGATGTCTACAAGACCATAGAAGGGGCCAGCTACGTGCTGCAGACGGCTCCTGATCCGGCACTAGAGGCATACATCGACAGCGTGCTGGAAATCGTGGCGGCAGCCCAGGAGCCCGACGGCTACCTCTACACCGCCCGCACCATGAATCCTGAGCACCCGCACCCCTGGGCCGGCGAGACGCGCTGGTCGCAGGAGGAAGTGCTGAGCCATGAACTCTACAACCTGGGGCACATGGTGGAAGGCGCGGTCGCGCACTGGCAGGCCACAGGCAAGCGCACTTTTCTCGACATAGCGATACGCTATGCAGACTGCGTGCTTCGGGAAGTTGGTCCTGAGGATGGCCAGGCCTGCGTCGTACCAGGCCACCAGATCGCCGAGATGGCGCTGGCGAAGCTCTACCTTGCCACCGGCGACCGCCACTACCTCGACGAGGCGAAGTTCTTCCTGGACTACCGGGGCAAGACCACCATAAAGGACGCTTACAGCCAGTCACATATGCCTGTCCTGGAGCAGGATGAGGCTGTAGGGCACGCTGTACGTGCTTCTTACATGTACTCCGGCATGGCCGACGTCGCAGCCCTCACGGGCGATGCAAGCTACGTGGAGGCAATCGACCGCATCTGGGAGAACATAGTGACGAAAAAGCTCTACATAACCGGCGGCATCGGGGCGACCAGCCAGGGAGAGGCCTTCGGTGCCAACTACGAACTGCCGAATGCTACCTCCTACTGCGAGACCTGCGCCGCGATAGGTAACGTCTACATAAACCATCGCATGTTTCTCCTGCACGGGCAGGGCAAGTACTACGACGTGCTGGAACGCACGCTCTACAACGGTCTTATAAGCGGCGTGTCGCTCGACGGCGGGGCCTTCTTCTATCCCAATCCCCTGGAATCTGACGGCAGCCACGAGCGCCAGCCCTGGTTCGGCTGCGCCTGCTGCCCGTCCAACATCAGCCGCTTCATCCCCTCCGTACCCGGCTACGTCTACGCGACCAAGGGCAACTCCCTGTATGTCAATCTCTACATGTCGAACACCGTCACCACGAAAGTCGGAGGGCGCGACATAAGCCTCAGCCAGAAGACCTACTATCCCTGGAGCGGCCAGGTCATACTGACGGTCGACGAGACTGAGCTCAAGGGCCCCATGGCTCTGAAGCTCCGCATACCGGGCTGGGCGCAGGGCGAAGTGACTCCGGGCGGACTCTACAGCTTCGCCGACGGACTTGACGGCGGCTTCCGGCTGACAGTCAACGGGAAAGACGTGGACGCCGCTGTCGAAGACGGCTACGTCACAGTGAAAAGGAGATGGCGCAAAGGCGACTCCGTATGCCTGCAGTTGCACATGCAGCCGCGCCTGGTGGTCGCCGACGAGCGCGTCGAGGCCGACCGCGGCCGCATGGCTGTCCAGAAAGGGCCGATAGTGTATTGCGCCGAATGGGCAGACAACGACGGCTTCTCAGTACGCGAAGCCACGCTCGACCCCTCCACTCCCATCACAACAGACCACGACCCCGACAAGCTCGGCGGCATCGACGAACTCTCCACGGCCGCACGCATCGGCGACGGCCAGGTCCCCCTCCGCCTCATCCCCTACTACGCCTGGAACAACCGTGGCAAAGGAGAGATGATCGTTTGGATGAAATGTGATTGATCTGTCTACAGGAATCTGGCGAAGAATGCGTCGCGTTCGGCGGACCAGGAACTCTCGAGCCACATGGCGTGGCCGCAGGTAGGTACGCAGAAGTAACGTTTATCACTGGTCCCCAGATTGTTGTAGATTGAGAAGTTAGTATGGGGCGGGCAGGTGGGATCCTGCAGGCCGAACGACATGTATGCCGGGCAGTGGATGCGCGGGGCGAAGTTCTTCACGTCAAAATACGTCAGCATCTTCATCAGTTCGTCACGGTCCAGACCCTCGGCGTCAGCCTGGCCATAGACCTCGTGCATCGGCCACCATACAATCTTGCCATAGTCAGGATAGTCGCCCAGGAACGGGACTGCGGGCGCGATGGCCTTGATCCTCGGGTCGAGGGCAGCCGCAACGCAGGTCAGGGCGCCGCCCTGGCTCTCACCAAGGGCTACGATACGTTCCGGATCCGCTTTGTCGAGCGAAGCCACGAAGTCCACCGCACGCTTCGCGTCGCAGAAGGCGCCACGATAGTAGAAATTCTCCCTGGAGTCCAGCCCACGGTCGATCCAGCGTCCCTCAGCGTCCTTGAAGATGCCCTGGTCGCGTATGCTAACCAGATACTCTATGCATTCCGGGGAAGAGGAAGGGTCTGAATAGTAGATATCCGCCCCATAGCCCATGTACATGAGTCGGACGGGATACTTCCCTTCCGCTACAGGGACGTAAAGGATTCCTCCGGAAATAGCTCCGCCGAACGAAGGATAACGCACCTCATAGCAGGTACGGATCTCGTTGGAATGCTCCGGGAGCTCGTTCATGACAGCCTCGAGAGGCACTTTGGCCAGCTCGGCGAGATTCTGCTCCCAGAACTCGTCGAAATCGGGCTGCGCGTCCGGCCCGCTGACCACCGCATCGGGCCTCACGCCTATGTTCCAGCGCACAGAGTCGCGCAGGCGCACCTCATAGAATCCCGGTTCAAGGGCACCGAGCGCCACACTGATAGTGCTGTCGGGCGCGACTTCGGTCTCGCATGAAAAAACCACTTCCGCCTCCGGAGCCATGAGCGACAGGTCTTTCACCAGTTGGAAGGAGGCAGGGCCGGGGGCGGCCTCAACCCTGGTCGACAGGGTGTACGGACCTCCGTCAAGGAAAAGCCAGCCCAGGTCGGGCACAGATTTTCCAGTAGGGGTCTCGATTTTCGCAGTGCAGGCGTTCAAAGACAGAAGGAGCACGGCGGAGAGCAGGAGCGCTACGTAAGGGCGCATGAGTCGAAGCTTCGTCATGATATTATTTCTTGATGGGATAAAGTCTGAGCAAGAGGATGATAAGCAGCGCAATGGCCGCAGGGAAGAGCGAGAAGAGCGCCCAGATCATGTGCTGGACGGAAACCTCGTTGGTGATGGTCACGACGGTCTGTCCGGTGGCTGCGTCAGTGCCTGAGATGAAGCCCGCGACGCCGAGCAGCAGCGCCACCAGGGCGCCGGAGATGGCGGAGCCGAACTTCTGGGCCATGGTGCCGGAAGAGAAGATCAGGCCCGTCGAAGAAACTCCGTTCTGTTCAGTGGCGTAGTCGGCCACGTCGGCATACATCGACCAGAGCAGCGGCGAATAGAGCCCGATGCCGATGGAGGTGATGATGACGGTAGCGACCATGACCCAGATGTACTTCGGGTCCATCGGGATGAAGAAGAAGGCGATGGAGGTCACCGCGCAGATTACTGCGGCCCAGGCAAAGGCCTTGCGCTTGGAACCCACCCACTTCGTGAAACTCGGCGATATGCCGCCGAAGATCATGCAGGTCACTTCGCCGAAGGTCATGAAGACCGTGTAGTTTATGATAAGGCCCGACACGGTCACGTCGCCGTGCAGGCAGTATTCCAGCAGGTAGCCCGCCACGGCGTAGCGGAAACCGTTGAAGAAATTGGTGCAGATACCGATGAGGGTCAGGTAAATCCACGGCTTGTTGCGGAAAAGGTCGGCGAAGGGCTTGAAGGAGAACTTCTCGGCCCGAACGGGCTTCAGGCGTTCACGTGTGAGCAGGCCGCAGGCCAGGGTGCCGGCAGCGGCAAGGGCGCCCAGGATGACACCCACCACAGCGTACTGGTGCTGCTCGGTACCGCCCACCATCTTCTGGAGGTAAGGGAAGGACAGCAGGGTCACGAAACCCATCGCATAGGCTCCCACCATGCGGTAGGATGAGAACTGGTTCTTCTCGTTGTCATCTTCGGTCATCACGCCCAGCAGCGAGCCGTAGGGCACGTTGACTGCCGTATAGACCACCATCATCAGCAGATATAGCGAATAGGCGTAGATGCGCTTTCCTGCGGGCCCCAGTTCCGGGGTGTAGAGCAGCAGAGCGAACACCAGGCCGAGAGGGATGGCGCCGAAGATGAGCCAGGGGCGGTAGGTGCCCCAGCGCGACTTGGTGCGGTCGGCCAGTGCGCCCATCATCGGGTCGGTGATGACGTCGAAGAGGCGGGCCACCAGCATCAGGGTCGCGGTGTCGGCCACGGTGAGGCCGAAAATGTTGGTGAAGAACAGGGGGAAAGCGATGGACATTACCTTCCAGGTGATGCCGCCGGCGGCGGCGTCGCCCAGTCCATAGCCGATTTTTTCTGATAACTTAGCCATTATACAAATAATTTCATTATTTCCAGACACATGCGCGAGTTGTGGTAGGGGCACTTCCAGAAGCCCGCCTTGGGTTGCGAGAGGTCGGGACTGCCATCAGGCAGTATGGCCCAGTACCACTCCCCTCCCTCGAAGTCCACCAGATGGTCGCGTATGTACTCCCAGCAGGCGAGTGCGCGGTCAACCGCACTGTCGTCGCCATGGTACTTCCAAAGCCAGAGATTGCCAACCACCGTCTCGGCCTGCACCCACCACTGGCGGGAATCGTCAAAACTGCCGTCAGCAAACTTCTCATAGCGCATCGAACCGTCGGGCATGAGGCCTTCGTTGCCGGCGCGGCCCATCACAAGGGCGAACGGGCGCACGCGCGATACGAGGTCAAGGTCGTGAAGGGCGAAGGCGCACTCCAGCAGCAGCCATGAGGTCTCGATGTCGTGGCCGTAGGACACGGCGCCGGGCAACACCTTCCAGTCACTGCTGAAATACAGCTGCAAGTGGCCGTCCGGACCCATGATGCGCGTGCAGCAAAGTTCGATGAGCCTTCGCAGGGCTTCTCCGAGCGATGGTTCGGGCCACACCCTGTAGAGATTGGCATAGGCCTCCATGAGGTGGAGGTGGGAGTTCATGGTCTTGTCGGCGTTGATGTCGTGGGCCGACAGCGACATGTCTTCGAGCGGCGAGAAATCGCGGGCCAGCGCTTCGATATAGCCTCCATGCTCCCTGTCGGCGAACGTTTCCTCAACCACCTGGTACAGCGCTGCTGCAGTGGCCAAAGCCCTGGCGTCGCCGCTGACCTTGTAGAACTCGCTCAGCCCGTAGATTGCGAAACCCTGGGCGTAGAGCTGCTTCTTGTCGTCGATGGGAGAGCCGTCGGCCGCCACGTTCCAGTACACTCCGCCAAAGTCATTGTCGACATAGTTGGAAATGAAGCTGTCGCAGGCCTGCCGGGCTTTCTCGAGGTATCCGGGCTTCCGGAGGGCGGCATAGGCGGCCGAGAAGGTCCACACGATGCGGGCACCGAGTATCGCCCCTTCGGGCTCACTGAAATCCAGCCAATAGTCCAGTATATTGTGTTCCAGGACTTCGGCTGTCTCCTTCAAAAATTTATCCGTTCTAGTCATTATTCTTCTCGCTCTGCGGCTCTGGGTTTTCGTTCCGCTCGCAGAAAAAATGCCCGCAGCCCAAAAACCCACCCGCCGCTTCGCTCGTCAAGACACGTAGCGATTAAATGTTCGGGGTGTCCCAGATTTTGGTCTCATTGCAGCTGACCATCGCGCCGAGGCCGCCGCAGGCAAGACGGAATTCGCCCTTCTCGAGGCGCCACCTGCCGTCTGCACCCACGAAGGCGAGTTCCCTGGCGGGCAGTTCGAAGCTGACGACCTTCGATTCGCCGGGCTGCAGCTCGATCTTCTCGAAGCCGCGCAGGCGCTTCACGTCGGGAATCAGCGAGGCCACCAGGTCGGAACTGTAGAGCAGCACGGCCTCCTTGCCGGTACGGGCGCCGGTGTTGGTCACCTTGACGGAGACTTTCAGCACATCGCCGGCGGCGAAGGAAGGAGATTCCGGGTCGGAGCCGGGAATGACGACCTTGAGGTCGCTGTAGGCGAAGCTGGTGTAGCTCAGGCCGTGGCCGAAGGGCCACTGTACGTCCATCACCGCGTCGTAGTTGTAGGATCCTCCCATCACCTCCCGGTGCTCGGACACCTTGTAGTCGTAGGTATGCAGGGAATGGGCATGCTTCGGATAGGTGAAAGGCAGACGTCCGGAGAAGTTCTCGTCGCCTGCAAGCAGGGCCGCAAGGGCGTCGCCACCGTAGTTGGACGGCAGCATCACGTCGACCACTGCCTTGGCCAGCGGCTCGATGTCACCTATGATGCGGGGACGTCCCTCGTTGAGGACCAGCACGATGGGCTTGCCTGTTGCGGCAAGGGCCCTGACCAGCTCTTTCTGGTTGACTGAGAGATTGAGGTCGTCCATGTTGCCGGGGGTCTCGCAATAGCTGTTCTCACCCACGCAGCACACGATCACGTCGCAGTAGCGCGCGGCGGCCACGGCCTGATGAATGCCCGCGACGAAATCGACCGGCCAGAAGTTCGGAGTCGGGTCGTAGAGCACGCCCGGCACATAGTCCACATTGCTGAAACGGTTCTTCAGCGCTTCCAGGATAGTGTTGTATTGAGGAGCATAGGTGTCGGCGTCGCCCTGCCAGGTGTAGCTCCATCCGCCGTTGAGCGCGCGGAGGGTGTTGGCGTTCGGGCCGGTGACCAGGATGCGCTCGCGACCGCTGAGCGGAAGCAGGCCTCCTTCGTTCTTGAGCAGGACCTCCGACTCCACGGCAGCAGCGTAGGA
Organism: uncultured Bacteroidales bacterium; assembly: GCA_905235995.1. Lineage (GTDB taxonomy): Bacteria > Bacteroidota > Bacteroidia > Bacteroidales > UBA932 > Cacconaster. The sequence goes on along the minus strand of CAJONI010000062.1, from coordinate 14,445 downwards.
CTCCTTAGCGAAGCGCTCGCATGCGAATTCGGGATACTCATGTTCCCAGAAGGGGTTGTCGAACAGGCCCAGGCGTACCTTCAGGCGCAGGATGCGGCGCACGGCGTCGTCGATGCGCGACATGGGGATTTCGCCGCTATCGGCCAGGTCCACTATCACGTTGACACACTCAGGATCGTAAGGGTCCATGATCATGTCGATGCCGGCATTGATGCCCAAGGCCACGGCCTCGCGCTTGTCAGCGGCAACATGATCGCGGGTGAAGAGGTTGTCGATGTCAGCCCAGTCGGTCACCAGCATACCGTCCCAGTTGAGCTCTTCCTTGGCCCAACCGCTGAGCAGCAGGGCGTTGGCATGCGTGGGGATGCCGTTGATCGACGCGGAGTTGACCATCGCGGTCAGGGCGCCTGCCTGGAAGCATTCCTTGAACGGGCGGAAGAACTTCTCGCGCAGGTCGTTCACGGCGATGTAGGCCGGAGTGCGGTCCTTGCCGGTGGATGGCACGCCATAGCCGATATAATGCTTGAGGCTCACTGCCGCATGCTCCAGGTCGATGTGGTTGGGATCCTCGCCCTGGATAGCCACGGTCTCGGTACGGGCCATCTCGGCCTGCAGGTACGGATCTTCGCCCCAGCTTTCCCAGAGGCGCGGCCAGCGCGGGTCGCGGCCGAGGTCCATCACCGGCGAGAACACCCAGGCCACCTGTGCGGCACGGGTCTCATAGGCCATTGCCTCGCCCATCATCCGGGCGTACTCGCGATTGAAAGTGGCGCCGAGGTTGATTTCCTGGGGATAGAAGGAACCGTCGGTGAGATAGGATGCTCCGTGTATCATGTCCAGGCCGTAGATGCAGGGGATGCCGATGTGCTGCATCGAACTCTTCTGGATCCTGGAGACGAAGGCCGCGGTCTTCTCGCGGTCGAGGGCGTGGTCGTGCATCACGTTCAGGATGGAGCCCACCTTGTACTCTCCGAAGATTACGTCCATCTTGGCGGGGTCGACATCGTCCAGATCCCGGTAGGAAATTATCTCTATGGAGAGCTGTACCATCTGGCCTGCTTTCTCCTTGAGAGTCATACCCTTGAGTACCTTTTCCACTTTAGCCTCGACGGCCTTGTCCCTGGGAATGGCGGGACTTGCAGCCTGCCTGGGCGAGCACGCTGCCACGGCGATGGCGGCAAGTGCGATGATTGGGAGATGTAATGATTTCATTCTATGATTACGTTATTTATCTTACAAGACTATGTCGATGCGCTCGCCCGCATACCCGACCCTGATGCCGTCGGCGTCGGGATCGTAGGCACGGGGATGTGCAGGATCGACCGGGACCACCACGAAACTGCGCTGGGTGAGCATGCCGGGATATGAGCCTTTGCGCTCACCGATGGTGAGCACCCTTTCGGCATCGTTCCAGTGCATGGCGATGGTGGTGCATTCTCCCTTCTCGTAGCCGTAGGTCAGGCCGTCGTCCTCGTAGAGCACGAAGTCGGCGTCGGCACCGGCATAGACGTAGAGCCGTATCTCGTCGGCGGGCAGCTGGTCGGTCCACTCGATCTCGGGACCGAAGGGTACGATGGAACCCGCGCGCACGTAGAGAGGTATCCTGGCGCGCGGAGCGGACACCGTAAGCCTCTGGCCCCCGGAGATATAAGCCCCATTATAGAAGTCATACCAACCTCCTTCGGGGAAATAGACCTCGCGGCTGCGGGCCTTGTATTCGCTTACCGGGCAGGGCATCAGCGCCGGGCCGAAGAGCCACTGGTCGGAAAGGTCGCGCACGTTCGGATCGTCGGGCCAGTCCATGGGCAGGCCGCGCATGATGGTGGCGTCATCGTTGTACACTGCGCCTGCCAGGGAATAGATATAAGGCATGAGCCTGTAGCGCAGGCGCATGTACCAGAGTATGCTCACATAGGTCGGGGAATTCTCGGGAGCGATGTACCAAAGCTCGCGGCGAGGCCACTGCCCGTGAGTGCGAAAGAGCGGCACGAAGGTGCCGAACTGGTGCCAGCGCGTCTGGAGTTCCTGCCATTCGTCGGCATTGGCCGGATCGTAGAACTTGCTCATCACCGAAAAGCCGCCTATGTCCATGCCCCAGAACGGGATGCCGCTCATCGAATAGTTCAGGCCCGCGGCCATCTGCATCCTCATGTCGGTCCAGGAGGTGCCGATGTCGCCGCTCCAGGTGGCGGTGCTGTAGCGCTGCAGGCCTGCGAAACCGTTGCGGGTGAGCAGGAACACGCGCTTGTCGGGATCCACGCTCCTCTGGCCGTTGTAGATTCCGTCGGCGTTCACCAGGGCGTAGGCGTTGAGATATTCGGTGGAAGGGCCCAGCGCCGTGGGCGTAGTGAGCCACTTCAGATAGTCCATCGGCAGACAGTCGCGCAGGTTCGGCTCGCTGGCATCCATCCACCAGGCGTCGATCTTGCGGCCGTATTTCGTATAGAGATTCTCGTCTATCTGGCGCCAGAACATCTTCCTGCCACCCTCAGCGTAGGCGTCGTAGAAAGTCTGTTCGTGGCCCAGCCAGTCCTTCAGGCCGGCGTCTTCGGCATGGGTGTAGGCATAGCCCGCGGCCTTGAGTTCCTTATAGTTGTCGGTATTGGTGTAGAATTTCGGCCAGACGCTTATCATGAAGCGGCCGTGCATCGCGTGCACGTCGTCGAGCATCTTTTCGGGATCGGGGTAGCGCCCGGGATCGAACTCGTGGCTCCCCCACTGGTCATCCTTCCAGTACTGCCAGTCCTGGACTATGTTGTCGACCGGAATATGGCGGCGGCGCAGTTCGGCGAGAGTACCCACGAGCTCTTCCTGGGTGGAATAGCGCTCGCGGCTCTGCCAGAAACCCATCACCCACTTGGGCATGACGGGCGCCTTGCCGGTGAGCTGGCGGTAGCCGGAGATCACTCCGTCGTAATCGTCGCCCACTATCATGTAGTAATCGGCATAGGGCTCGAATTCGCTCCAGAAGCTGAACATGTTCTCTTCATCCTGAGTCTGCAGCGGAGCGACCCTCAGGCCGAAGTACGACACGTCGCCGTCGGGCTCCCATTCCACCCTTACAGGCGTACGCACGCCCTTTTCAAGATGGGCCGTGAACTTGTAGCTGTTGGGGTTCCAGGCGGGACGCCAGCGGCGAGACATCATCTCCTCCCCTCCTATGCTTGTCTGCTGGAAACCCGCGTAATACTGGATGAAGTCGTAGTCAGCCGTCTCGGACGCTTCCAGCCAGCCCTCGTAGACCACCTTGGCCCCGTTGAGCGGCATCTGCGGCAGGTTCTTGATGGTGAATTCGTTTTCATAGTAGAGGCTGTCCTCGCGCTGGACCAGCGGTTCGCCGGCTTTCGGGACATAGGTCCCGGTCAGTGCGCCCTCGACTCCGTCCTTGTCGTAGAGCCTGAAGGACTCGCCCAGCTGCATGTACGGCTTGGGATTGCCCCAGCGCGAAAACGAATAGGCGTCGAAAAGCACACCATAGCCGCCTGTCGACACCACGAAGGGTACGCTCACCTTGGTATTGTACTGGAAGAGCTCCTCGCTGCGGCCACGGTGGTCGAACTCTCCGGCCTGGTGCTGGCCCAGGCCGTAGAACGACTCGCTATCGTCGGCTTCGAAACGTGTATGGACCGACCAGGCCTTCTTCCCCTCGACTTCAATGGGCTCGAAGGTGCTTGTCCCGTCCTGCAGGAGCGGCGTGCCGTCGGCCCTGAAGAAGCTCACGTTGCCGGAAGCCTTGTGGATTTCCACCGACATTGCGTCAGTGGCCAGCCGGACCTTGCCACCTGCCGAAGTCACTTCAAAGTCGGTGCAAGCTTTCCGGGGGACCACGACGAGGCTGCCGCGGTCCTTGCCAAGGCGGCCCGGAGCCGTGGTGACGCGGACTATCGACGGTGAGACCACCTGCAGCCGGACGACCGATCCATCGCAGGGGACGGTCACCTGGCTGCCTTTCACTGAATAATCATTCTGGCAGCCTGCAAGCAGCACAAGCGTCGCCAGGGCAAGGGGAAGCGAGATCAGTTTCATGGGGGTTCCTTATCGGAGATTCAGGTTCTTGTCAATGAGGCGGTTGAGCGTCTCGACCGAAAGGCCGGTGCGGCCTCCGTCGGGCGCTGTGTGCAGGCAGTAGTCCACCAGGCGGTCGACCGTGGAGGTCGCCACGTGCAGGCGGGTGTCGGAAGATGCATAGTAGATGAATACCTTCCCGTCGGGGTCAGCTATCCATCCGTTGGAGAAGAGCACGTTCATCACGTCGCCAATGTATTCCCCGCCCTCGGGGGCCATGAAGAAGCCGGCCGGCGCCGCAATCACACGCGTCGGATCGTCGAGCGCCGTCATGTAGAGGTAGAGCACATAGCGCAGGCCCGAGGCGCAGCCACGCACGCCGTGCGCAAGGTGCAGCCAGCCCTGCGGGGTCTTGATGGGATGAGGTCCCTCTCCGTTCTTGCATTCAAGGATGGTATGGTAGGCCCGGCGATAGACGATCTTCTCATCAGTGACCACGGCTTTCTCCATGCTGTCCACCAGTGCCCAGCCTATGCCTCCACCGCTGCCGGCGTCTATGAAGCCGTCCTGGGGACGGGTGTAGAGGGCATATTTGCCATCCACGAACTCGGGATGCAGCACCACGTTGCGCTGCTGGCTCGCCGATTCGATGTCGGGAAGCCTTTCCCAGTCCACAAGATCGTGGGTACGGGCCACCCCGGCCGCAGCCGTGGCGGCGGAGAGGTCTTCGGGATGCTCGTGGTCCTTGCGCTCCACGCAGAAGATGCCGTAGATCCAGCCGTCCTCATGGGCGGTGAGGCGCATGTCGTACACGTTGGTGGCGGCTTCGCCAAATTCCGGCATGGTGATGGGCCTGGGCCGGAACCTGAAGTTGTCCACCCCGTTCGGGCTCTCGGCCACTGCGAAGAAGCTCTTGCGGTCGGCGCCTTCCACGCGCGCCACCACCAGGTAGCGTCCGTTCCATTTCATTGCGCCAGCATTGAAAGCCGCATGGATTCCGAAGCGCTCCATGAGGTAGGGATTGGTGGCCTTGTCCAGATCGTAGCGCCATTCCAGCGGTGCGTGTTCCGCCGTCAGTACAGGGTTTTCATAGCGTTCATAAACCCCGTTGCCCTCGATGGGACGGTTGGAGCGTGTGAGCAGATCTTCGTGCGCGGCCCTCAGGCCGGCGAGCCTGTCTTCAAAAGTCATAGCAGTTCGATGTCTTCTTTATCTGCAAATGCGGCGAAATCGCCGGCGTTTTCAAATCCTTCCCAGGGGCCGTAGAAATGGCCCGGCTTGTCGTGTGCATTGCGCCAGGTAAGCACATAGCACACGCCAGTGCCCTCGATTGCAGGATAGAGGGCTTCCGTCCACCACACGGGGTCGGGAATGCCCTCGAAGCCGGTCTCCGACAGGCAGAAGAGCTTGTCGTGGGCCTCCGCAAGCGGTGCGAGGGTCGCCAGCATGCCGCTCACCTGCCCGCGGTAGCGTTCCGCAGCCTCGGGCAGCGGGGCTCCTGCAGGATATTCGTAGATGTCGGTACCGAGAATGTCCACATATTCGTCGCCGGGATAGCGCGACATGTAGGCCTCTGCGCTGATGGGGCCGTTGGGCGAATAGCACCACACCAGGTTGGTCAGTCCCCTCTCTTCTACGAGATATTTCCAGGTCAGCTCCCAAAGGGCCTTGTATTCATCCGCAGTGCAGACTTCGCCGCCCCACCAGAACCAGGTGCCGATGTTCTCGTGCCAGGGCCGGAAGATGGCGGGAACTTCTCCCAGACTCTCGAGGAAGTCGCCGAGGCGCTCCATCCAGACCATGAATTCCTCATGACGGGAACCTCCGTCCAGCACCGAGGCCACCACTTCCGTGGAAGAGAAGTCCCAGGCGTCGCCTCCCGTGAGAGGGTTGCGAAGATGCCAGGAGAAGGTCACGAGACCGCCCCGGTCGATGTGCGTCAGGGCTGCCTTGCGGATCAGGGTGAAGGGCACGCTGTCGAGGTTGGCGCAGTCGCCCATCTCGATTCCGCCCAGGTCGAAACCTGCGATGGCGGGATAATGGCCGGATACGGCGCGTATGTCGGAACGCTCAAGAGGGTCGTTCTCGACATCGGTCACCAGCCAGGCATGGCCGTAGGCCAGGTCGTCCTGGTGGCCGTAGAGGATATGCTTTTCGGCGGAAGCGGCGGCGAGCCTTTCAAGGAGCTGCTCCTTCGGGGTCTGCGTCTGCTGCGGGGCGCGGTTGCAGGCCGCGAGGGCCAGGATAGCGCAGCAAATAGTAAGTATCTTGTGCATTGTCAGTTGGATTTCGGTGCTGAATCAAAAACGGTCTGGAGAGTATAGTCCTCGCTTTCGGTCCACCAGGCTTTATTCATGACGGCCACCACGTCGCCGGCATCGCCCATGAAGGCGCCGGTGCCATGATGGATGTAGCCGTGTTTCTCCCGGCCGGCCCCTATTGCGCCGTTGTCCCAGATGAAGCAAGGCAGGCCGTAGCTCTTGGCGGCTTTGACCATGAATTCCATATAGTAGAGATAGAACAACCAGGCCCGGCTGTCGGACTTGCTGCGCACGGATGCGCCGAACTCTCCTACGTAGCAGGGGACGCCCTTGTCTACAAGTTCAGAGAACAGCTTGCCGAATACCTGCTGCACATGGTCTTCATCGCCTCCGCTGGCTTTCTTGTTCGCGTCGCCGGTATGGCCCCAGTCGGAATACTGCTTTTCGAGAATGGTGTAGTCGCTGGGGTCGTAGAAATGGACAGAGGCCATAAGCCGGCCGGAAGGATCGTCCGGGAGCCTGAAATAGTCCAAGAACTGCGGGTTGGCGGCGTAGGTCGGTACGCTCAGCCAGCGGGAGGCGTTGTTCCCGCCCGTAGCGCGGACCGCGTCGACGAACACCTGGTTCCAGTCGTTGAGTATGTTGCACTGGCGCGTGGGGTCCCTGCGGAAATCTTCGCTCCAGCCCCAGCCTCCGTCGTTGATCTCGTTGAAGCCTTCCATGATGAGCCAGTCTCCGCAATCGGCGAAAGCCGTCGCGATATTGGTCCATACGCCCCTGATCTTGTCCTTGATGGCGTCGTTTAGCTCGGAATCGTCCACGGCTTTCTTGATGTCCTGCCACTGGTAAGTGTTGTCAGTGCCGTGGTTTTCGTCGTGATGGGTGTTGATTATCACGTTCAGGCCCACATTGTGGGCATAGCCCACTATCTCCTTGACCCTGGCCATCCAGGCCTCGTCTATCTTGTATTCCGGGGCGGGACCTATCATCTTCAGCCAGCTCACGGGGATGCGGACCGTGGTGAAGCCGGCGTCCTTCGCTCCGTTGAAAGTGGCCTGGGTGGCTATGGAGGAATTGTCGGGCTGCCAGACGCATTCCTCCGGATAACCCTCCTTCTCTCCGGCCCAGGGGCCGTTGTAGTAGCCGTCCATCTGGTTGCCCAGGTTCCAGCCCAGGCCGAGGGTCGCAGCCATCTTCCAGGCGGCGTTGTCGCCGGGCGTCGGGACAGGGTCGAGGGTCGGAGTGGGTGTCGGGGATGGATTCTCGGCCGCCTCCTGCGTTACGGTAAGACTCTGCGCCGAAGCACCGACGCAGCTCACGTACACGGTGGCGCTGCGCTGCTCGTAGCTCTCATTGGCTGCCACATTGAAGCCGTAGGTGATCTTGTAGTTGCTGTAGGTGCCGTCGACGAGGCTTATCCAGGAAGGCAGGCCGCTGACCGAGGGGCGGTTGGGGGCTGTCACTTCCAGCGACAGGGTGGCCCCTGCCTTGTCGACGCTGAAGGAGGTCTGGCTCAACTTGATCTCAGTGGGGCCCGAGGGAGTGGGAGGATCCGGGGTCACGGGATCTTCACAGCTGGCGCAAGGTGCAACAAGCACGAGGGCTGAAATCAGTAATATGTCAACGAAGCTTCTCATTGTGCTTTTTGATTATGTCGATCGTGGAATCGGTGATATAGACTCCGTTAAGGCCCTGGGCTTCCTGCGCGGGGTCGCCGCTGTAGTCGTCGCCCCTCTCCCAGCGGGAGTGCGCCGGCTCAGCGAAACCGCTCCAGCCCCAGAAATTCGCGCCGGCCACCTTGCCTTCGTCCACCTGCGAGAACACGTAATCGTAGATGGCGTCGCGGCAGACGGTCGTGGACTCCCGGCTTTCGGCGAAGCCGTCGCGGGGGAAGCCGAATTCCTCTATCACGATGGGCTGGCCGAGGCGCGCGGCAAGCCCGGTGTGCTGGTCGATGTACCAGCCGATGCGGTCCATGGCGAAAGGCAGGTCGGCTTCAAGCGATTCTGCCCCGGCCCACTGCCAGTTGTAGGGCCAGATATGGATGGTCATGTAGTCTATCCCGGGTATCATGCTCACCTGCTCGAGTAGCTTCGGGTCCTGTTCGCAGCCGAAGAGCCCTTCGCTGCCGAGCGAGACCATGTGGTTGGGATCCAGTCCCTTGATGATCTCCGCCGACTTTGTCAGCCAGCCCACGAAGCCGGCGCGGGCCTCGGGATCCGCGGAGAAGCAGCGGGGCTCGTTGCCTATCTGCCAGGAGAAGATCGCGGGATCTTCGCTGTAGGGCTTGCCGGTGATGGAATTGGTGCGGCCCACGATCTTGCGTACGTGATCATAGAAGAGTTCCTGGGCGGGATAGCAGGTCTGGTATTTCGCCATCTGCTGCATGAACTCCACGTAGCCGTCGAGCACGGGGATGAGCGCGCGTTCGCCGGTGGCCCATTCCATGTACTGGCCGTAGCCGCCTGACCATTCCCAGGAATTGTTCATGTAGAGGACCGCCTGCATGTCCCTCTTGCCCAGCTCCACGAGGAAGCGGTCGAGGCCCACCAGAAGAGTGTCGTTGTACACGCCGGGGGCGGGCTGGAGCGTCGGCTCGATGCGGGAGTACACCCCGTCGGGGCCGTCGCCGCCCACCAGCACGCGCAGGTTCTCGAGGCCCAGTTCCTTGAGGGCGTCAAGCTCACGCGTGAGGCGTTCCATGTCGCCTCCCCTGCCCTCCGAGGCCAGGATGGGGCCGTACCAGAAATTGGTGCCGATATAAGTGTATGGTTCGCCGTGGCGGATGAACTGTCCGTCTTCCACGCGGACGAAGTCTGGTTTGGAGGAGCAGCCGGCCGCCAGGATTATCATGACGGTCACTGCGGTGTTCAGGAAATAACGCGACATATTGTGCAGATTAAATATTATCATACAAATATAAAAATAAATACAAAAAAAATGACGAACTTTGCTCCTATAATGGACAAAAGAACCTTCACACACCGCTTCGCTTCAGGAAAATACGCACTTGCTGAATACCACAGCCTGGTCTCTCCCTCCGACCCTTCGTTGGCTTTCGAGAGGCAGATGAATTCCGTGCTGGAAGCTGCTGAAGAGGCATCTGCCGGCCGCACCGTGCATTTCCGCCGCTTCTTCCTCAGCGATGCTGCCAACCAGCAGCTGCTGCTAGAGGCCGCGCTCGGCAGGCTCTCCCCCGCCCCTGTTTCCGTCGTGCAGCAGGCGCCGCTCGACGGCTCGCGCATCGCCCTCTGGCAGTACGCCACCGACCCCATGGAGACTCAGGACGGGGCGCCGGCCCACAACGGCTACCGCCACTGCTGGACCGGTTCGCTGAAAGCTGAGGGCAAGGATTCCCTGGCGCAGACCGCCAGCATTTTCCAGGCGCTGGAAGGACAGTTCGCACGGCAGGGGCTTTCCGTAGCCCGCGACACGGTGCGGACCTGGATCTTCATGCGCGACGTGGATGCCGATTACCCAGGGATGGTGAAGGGCCGCAGGGAGTACTTCGACAGCATAGGCCTTACTGCCGACACCCACTACATCGCCAGCACTGGCATCGAGGGCCGGACGGCGGACAGCCGGGATATCGTGGAGCTCGACGCCTATGCGGTGGGCGGACTGCAGGAGGGGCAGATGCGATATCTGTACGCCCCTGAACACCTGAGCCGCACTTCGGTCTACGGGGTCACCTTCGAACGGGGCACCTCCGTCACTTACGGCGACCGCCGGCACGTCTTCATCAGCGGCACCGCAAGCATCGACGCCCTGGGCCAGGTGATGCACACGGGCGACGCCGGAGCACAGGCCGGTCGCATGCTCGAAAATGTCGAAGCCCTTATGGCTGAGGCGGGTGCGGGCCTGGACGACATCGCCATGGCCATAGTCTATCTGCGCGACCCGGCCGACTTCAGGATCGTGAAGGAAAAGGTCTCGGCGGCCTGTCCCGAAGGCCGCATTCTCTACGTCCATGCACCCGTCTGCCGGCCTTCCTGGCTGGTAGAGATGGAATGCACAGGCATGGTTTCCGCCGGAAACCCCGGCTTCCGAGATTTCTAGGCGCTGCCTCTTCAGCCTGAAGATGTCGCAGGCAGTTATTTAAGAAACACAGTAGGAAAGTATGTCGTCCCAGACTTCCTGGCGTCCGGTCTCGTTGTGGATCTCGTGCCGCATTCCGGGGTAGACTTTCAGGGTGACGTCGCGGTAGCCACGCTTGCGCATCTGTCCGACTGCAGCCTCCAGGTCCTTGTCGCTTATGCGGCAGGGGTCTTCCGACCCAGAAATGAAACGCACCGGCAACTCGGGATGCTGCGTCTTCTCCCCTACGGAGTAGCAATCCTTCATCAGGAGCAGCAGGTTCAGGAAGCCGTCGGCCGTGAAGATGTACTGGCAGAGAGGGTCGGCATGGTAAGCCTCCAGAACCTCCCGGTCGGAACACACCCAGCCTGCAGCCCATCCTTCGCCTGCAAAGGGCTTGTTGTACGAACCGAATGAAAGGTTCTGCAGGATCCGAGGCCTGTAGTGCCAGCCGCGGACAGTACCTATAATCCGGGCCAGCATCATCCCTGCGCCTTTCGCGGGATTGTCGGAAGGACAGCCGCATACGATCAGGCTGGCTATGCCGTCGTCGTATCTTTTTGCATATGAGCGCACCAGCAACGAGCCCATGCTGTGGCCGAAGAGAGTCAGGGGAATTCCTGGCCACTGTCCTTTCGCCCAGTCGCTTACGGCCTTCAGGTCGTTGACGGCGGCGAGCCAGCCTCCCTTGCCCATGTAGCCGAGGTCTTCCTTGTCCGCCACCGATTCGCCATGGCCCCTGTGGTCATTGCAGACTACGGCGAAGCCGTTCCCGGCGAGGAACTCCATCAGCGGGATGTACCGCTCCTTGTGCTCGCACATGCCGTGCGCGATCTGCACGATACCTTTCGGCTCCGACTTCGGAGTGCAGTAAATCAATGAAAGTTGGATGTCTCCCGCAGGAGAAGCTATTGCAGTCTTTTTCATGGTCAAACAGGGTTTACATACAGCCGGTCCGTATACAGCACTCCGTCGAGATGGTCGGTCTCGTGCTGGAAGATGACAGCCGTGAAGCCCTGCACCCTCTCGAAGGTGTCGCGTCCAGTTGCCGGAGAGGTGTAGCTGATGTCGATGTCGCGGAAGCGGAGCACCTCTCCCCTCCTGCCGGGGACCGACAGGCATCCCTCCGAGCCGGCTTCCTTTTCGCCACGCGTGGCTACTATGCGGATGTTCGGATACACTTCGAAAGGCTCGCCTTCCTTGTCGAGGCGCTGCACCGCGACTATGCGGCGCGAGATGCCGACCTGTGGCCCGGCTATCCCCACGCCGTCCTGCTCTGGTGAAGTGACGGTCGCGACAAGACCAGCAGCCAATTTTTCGTACAGCGGATCGGCAAGGGCCGCTGCAGAAATGTCGGAACATTTCCTCCGGAGTACTGTGGAGTCGGCGGGATCGTCAACGGTCAGCACACGCATCACTCCGGGCTGGCTCTCGATAAGGGAACGTTCCTCCACAGTCCAGCCGCCATCTCCGACACAGCCGGCCGCAACACATAAAGCACTCATTACAAATAGCTTAGCGCAAAGTTTCATGGTTATTATAATTCTGATATGATCGTCGGGAGCAGTAGCTCGTCGGCGGGCAGCCATTTCACGCTGTCGAGCGTTTCCTTTTCCAGCCAGCGGGCCGCCTCGTGTTCGTTGAGATGCAAGGCTTCGCCCTGAAGGGAACACATGTAGCAATGCATCTTGAGATGGAAATCGGGATAGTCCCAGTCTATGGTGCAAAGGTATTTGTCAACATTTATCTCCGCCGACAATTCTTCCCTTATCTCCCGCACCAGGGCTTGCTCCGGGCTTTCACCTTCCTCAACCTTGCCCCCGGGCCACTCCCACCAGTCCTTCCATTCGCCATAACCCCGCTGGGTGGCAAAAAGCTTGTCCCCTTTCCGGATGATCGCGGCTACGACCATTTTGGTTTCCATCGCGCTTGTCGTCTCTTCGAAATTCTGCGCAATTTAACTATATTTGCAAAGAAATCAAACTGACATGAACAAAATGAACATCCCCTTGATGGGCTCGCTGCTGGTGTTGTCCATCATCGTCTGCCCGATTCTCTATTTCACGTTCGGGCCCAGGCTGGACGACGTGCAGCTGGACACTCTCAAGGTACTCGGGACCATCGCCGCCTGCAGCGCGGCCTTCTGCTTCATCGTGGGCGAGGCAACCGGCAACAACAGCCAGATGGACAAGCTGTGGAGCCTGCTTCCCATCGCCTACACCTGGATCATAGCCTCCCGGGGAGGAATGAGCCCCAGGCTGGTGGTCATGGCCGTACTGGCCACGATATGGGGCATACGGCTCACCTTCAACTTCGCCCGGAAAGGGGCCTACAGCATCAGGTTCTGGGAGGGGACGGAAGATTACCGCTGGGCCATCGTGCGCTCCGGCCCCGCCTTCAGCAAACGCTGGGCCTGGGCACTGTTCGACCTGGGATTCATCTCCATCTACCAGAATGCGCTGGTGCTTTTGACCACCTTCCCCGCCCTGGTAGCCATGCGTTCCGACCGGCCTTTCGGATGGGTCGACGGTATCGCCGCATGCCTTATGCTGGGATTCATCGTCTGGGAGACGGTCGCCGACGAGCAGCAGTGGGCCTTCCAGACGAAGAAGTGGGCGATGCTCAACGAGGGCAAGACCCTCGATGAACTGCCGGAACCTTACAACAAGGGATTCAACACCATAGGACTCTGGGGCGTGTGCCGCCATCCCAACTATTTTGCGGAACAGGGCACCTGGATAGCATTCTACATCTTCTCCATCGGCGCCGGAACGGGCGTCATCAACTGGAGCATCATCGGCGCGCTGCTGCTGGTCGTGCTCTTCCAGGGCAGCTCGACGCTGGCCGAAGAGATAAGCGGCGGCAAGTACCCTGAGTACGAGCAATACTGCAGAAGCGTACCGCGTTTCTTCCCCGGAAAAAGGTATATGTCAACAGCCATTGTAATCGCCTTCATCTCCTGCATGCTGACAGCATCGTGTTCATCCGGTTCATCCGGCGACGCATGGGTGAAAGTCGAAGGAAACAGGTTCATCGACCCGCAGGGGAATGAAATCATCTTCCGCGGGCTCTGCTTCTCCGATCCCGTCAAGCTGGTCCGGGAGGGTCAGTGGAACGAACGCTATTTCGCCGAAGCGGCAGACTGGGGCGCAAACGTGGTCCGCTTCGCGGTCCATCCGGCCAACATCAATGCCCTGGGCTGGGAAGAAACCTTCCAGGCCATGGACCAGGGCGTCGAATGGGCAAAGCAGCACGGCATGTACGTCATCATGGACTGGCATTCCATCGGCAACCTCAAGGACGAACTCTACACGAACCCCATGTACAACACCACGAAGGCCGAGACGTTCAAGTTCTGGCGCACCGTCGCTCAGCGCTACAAGGACGAGCCCACGGTCGCGCTGTACGAGCTGTTCAACGAGCCCACCATCACTGCTCCCGGCGTGGGGACCTGCACCTGGCCCGAATGGAAGGCGCTGCAGGAGCAGATCATCGACACCGTCCGCACCTACAACCCCTACGCCGTATGCCTCTGCGCCGGATTCAACTGGGCGTACGACCTCACGCCCGTGGCAGAGGAGCCCGTCGCCCGGCCGAACGTGGCCTACGTAAGCCATCCCTATCCTATGAAGCGGGAACAGCCGTGGGAAGAGCAGTGGGAGCAGGACTTCGGCTACGTAGCCGACAGCTATCCCGTCATCTGCACTGAAATCGGATACTGCCTGGCCGACGAACCGGGTGCCCATATCCCGGTCATGTCGACCGACGTCTACGGCGAGCACATCACCAGCTACTTCGAAGAGAAGGGCATCTCGTTTACGGTATGGTGCTTCGACACCAGCTGGGCTCCCACGCTGATCAGCGACTGGGACTTCACGCCCACCACCCAGGGCCGCTTCTTCAAGGCGTACCTGCAGGGGAAGAGGTAGGACTTGCGTCTGGAAAGCTAGCTTTCCAGAGCGGAACCCCTTCTACAAACGAAGCCGGCCCATGGGCCGGCTTCCTTCGCCTAATCTTGCGGAGAGATCGGGATTCGAACCCGAGATACCCTTTTGGGGTATACACGCTTTCCAGGCGTGCCTCTTAAGCCACTCGAGCATCT
>CAJONI010000061.1 GCA_905235995.1 uncultured Bacteroidales bacterium | reverse complement strand
CAGCGGTGCGGACGAGACTCGAACTCGCGACCTCCGGCGTGACAGGCCGGCATTCTAACCAGCTGAACTACCGCACCCCGTTTCCCGGTTTGGGAGTGCAAATATAGATAGTTTTTTCGGCTGTGCAAAAAAAACTTCACTTTTTTGTCCTAACCGGGAGCAGAAACATGTCAATACTTGTGTTTCGTGTCCGAAATCTCCTCGGCCGTGATCTTCTTGCGGTCCATGGCGTGCCATGCGTAGGCTATGTAGGCCACCACGAAAGGAATCAGCAGCGACACCCAGAACATCACCTGGAGCGTGAAATAGCTCGAGGAACTGTTGCGGATGGTGAGCGAGCTCTGCAGGTCGGTGCATGAAGGATAGTAGGCCGTGGAGTTGAATCCGGCGATGAAGAAGACCGCCATCACCACGAGCACCGTGCCCACTCCCGCGGGCCAGAATCCCTTGTGGGACTGCGTGAAGCCGCCCGCGACCACTCCCCAGAGCACCATCACCACTCCGATGAGGAACATCACCAGCACGGCGGGCATCTGCAGGAAGTTGTGCAGGTATTTGTATCTCTCGAGGAATACGACGCCCGCATCGTCCACGGCATAGCCCTCCTCGACCAGCAGTATCACGAGCCAGCAGAGGAAGAAAAACAGGAACGGCACCACTTCCAGCTTTATGCTGCGCCGCATCTGGGCGTGGATGGCGGGGTCGTCTACGCTGTGGAGCACCCAAAGGGCACCGAGCATCGCGGTAAGGAACACCAGCGAGAGGCCCAGCAACACTGCGTGGAACTGCCCAAGCGCTTCAAGCCCGTGCCATGAATTCCCCCAGCTGCTGATGATGGGGGACGAGGGGTCGGAGATGGCCAGCTTGTTGACGGTGAAGTCGCTGCCGGTGAAGAAGGTGCCCACGGCCGTGCCTATGAGCAGCGGCGCGAGCAGGCCGTTGCACATCAGGAACACGCGGAAGGCCTGTCTTCCGATGAGATTCTCCTTCTTGTTCTGGAATTCATACGACACGGCCTGAAAGACGAAGGTTATGAGTATCAGCACCCAAACCCAGTAGGCGCCGCCGAAGCTCGTGCTGTAGAACAGGGGGAAGGAGGCGAAGAACGCTCCGCCGAAAGTGACGAGGGTGGTGAAGGTGAACTCCCATTTCCGGCCAGTGGAGTTGAGGAGCATGCGCTTCTGCAAGTCGGAGAGGGTGCGGTTGCCAAGATGGAGGTTGGCACCCTGAACGAACATCAGGGCCACGAGCAGACCGCCAAGCAGGGCGATCAGGAACCACCAGTAATTTTGCAGGAATGTGTAAGTCATGGCTTTAATCTTCAGGGATTTCAGGTCCTTTCTTGATGGCTCCGACCATGATGCGGATCTCGATGGCCAGGAAAAGCGTAAAGATGGCCAGGAAGAGGAAGAAGGTGGTCTTGACCGCGGCCGCGCTCAGGCTGGAGATGGCCACGTTCACGGGCAGTAGGCCCTGGATGGTCCAGGGCTGGCGGCCCACTTCGGCCACGACCCAGCCGCTCTGTCCGCAGATGTACACGAGCGGTATGCATACCAGAGTGACTATGTACAGCCACTTCTTGCCGTCCAGCCTGTCTTTCCATGCCAGCCAGCCCGCGACCAGCAGCACAAGCAGCATCAGCATGCCCAGGCCCACCATTAAGCGGAAGGCCCAGAACACCACTCCTACGGGCGGTATCACGTCCTCGGGCTTCTCGAGATGCCCGTAGCCCATGTACTGCACGTTGGCGTCGAGCACCGCACGGGCCTGCGCCGCTGCTTCAGGGTCGATGTCGCGAAGCTCACGGTACCGAGCCAGGGCATCGAGGGCCGTGCGGCCCATCTGCATCTTCTCCGCCACGGAGGGGATTACGTTGCCCTCGTTGTCGGTGTAGCCGTTGAGGATGTCGTTGATGCCGGGCACGTAGCCGTCGAGGTCGTGCGTCGCGAGGATGGAGAGCATTCCCGGGATCTTTACCCCGGGGACGATGGTGAATGCGGCCCTGCGTCCGCCGTCCTCAAGGCCTTCGGCCGCCGCCAGCTTCATGGGCTGGAATTCGGCGGCATGGACTCCGGAAGAGTCGCCCGAGAGCATGACGGCGAAACTGCCCACTATGCCTACGATGCTGCCCATCAGTATGCTTGCGCGGGCGAACCTGCGGTGCCGTCCGCGCATCAGGTACCAGCAGCTGATACCTACCACGAACACGCCGCCGGTCACCCAGCCGCTCGTGATGGCGTGGCAGAACTTACTGACAGCCACGGGGTTGGAGATGACTTCCCAGAAGGCCTGGGCCGAGGCCATCTCGCTGCGCACTGTGTCGGGATTGAAGGTGGTGCCCACGGGGTTCTGCATCCATCCGTTTGCCACCAGGATCCAGTAGGCGGAGATGGAGGCACCGATGCCGGTGAGCCAGGTGGAGGCCAGGTGGAAGCGTTTGCTCACCTTGTCCCAGCCGAAGAACATCACTGCGAAGAAGGTGGCTTCCATGAAGAAGGCGAGTATGCCCTCGATTGCGAGGGGTGCGCCGAACATGTCGCCCACCATCCAGGAGTAGTTGCTCCAGTTGGTGCCGAATTCGAATTCCAGGATGATGCCGGTGGCTATGCCCACGGCGAAGTTGATGGCGAAGATCTTGATCCAGAACTGCGCCGTCCTCTTCCAGAATTCATCCTTGGTAGTGACATAGAGCGTCTCCATCAGGGCCATCACCAGCGCCAGCCCGAGGGTGAGCGGCACGAACAGCCAATGGTACGCTGCGGTCATCGCAAATTGGATTCTTGACCATGCGATTACATCCATGATAATGAATATTAGAGGTTATAGGTATCGGGAGATGAAGCGGGTTTTGCGGGCTGTCCTGCTATGCGTTCACCGACTACACGGCTGCGTTCTTCGTCGCTGAGGCCGGCGAGGACCGGCTTGAAGAAGAATACGCGCAGGATGGCGAAGAGGATGAAGACCTTGAGCAGGATGAGCCATATCAGTGGCCGGCCCCAGGTCATGTTGCGGAAACCGTCGCGGTATAGCAGCCACGCATTGATAAAAAAAACTTTGAGAGACTTCATAGTCTCTCAAAGTTAACATTTTATTTCCTTATTTCAAACTTAAAATGCGTGGTAGTGCGGGCCGAAGCGCTCGAAGGCGGCACGGTCGAGGGATTCCCGGGCGTCGGGGTGTGCTACGCTGATGATCAGCTTTGCGCGCTCCTGGAGGCTCTTGCCGTAGAGGTCCACAGCGCCGTATTCGGTCACGAGCCAGTGGATGTGGTTGCGGGTGGTCACCACACCGGCGCCTTCGGTCAGCACCGGGGCGATCTTGCTCACGCCCTTGTTGGTGGCGGAAGGCATGGCGATGATGGCTACGCCGCCCTCGGAGAGCGATGCGCCGTAGGTGAAGTCGATCTGGCCGCCTACGCCGCTGTAGAACTTCGTGCCGAGGGAGTCGGCGCACACCTGGCCAGTGATGTCGACCTGGAGGGCGGAGTTGATGGCGCAGACCTTGGGGTTCTTCGCTATGATGTAGGGGTCGTTGGTGTAGCCCACGTCCATCATGGCCACCATCGGGTTGTCGTCGATGAAGTCGTAGACATCCTGGGAGCCCATCAGGAAGGTGGATACCATCTTGCCCTTGTCGATTTTCTTGTTCATGCCGTTGATGACACCTTTCTCCACGAGGGGCAGCACGCCGTCGGCGAACATCTCGGTGTGGATGCCGAGGTTCTTGTGGTCGCCCAGCTGCGCGAGCACCGCGTTGGGGATGGCGCCGATGCCCATCTGCAGGCAGGCTCCGTCCTCGATGAGGTTGGCGCAGTTGATGCCGATCTTCGTCTCGATCTCCGAGGGCTCTGAGAAATGAGCGGGCATCAGCGGGGTGTTGTCTTCCACGAACAGGTCGATCATGCTGGCCGGAATCATGGCGTCGCCCCAGGCGCGGGGCACGTACTTGTTGACCACGGCGATGACGGTCCTGGCGCACTCGATGGCCGCGAGCGTTGCGTCGACCGAGGTGCCGAGCGACACGTAGCCGTGCTTGTCGACGGGCGACACCTGAATCATGGCCACGTCGCAGGGCAGGGCACCGCAGCGGTAGAGTTTCTGCGTCTCGCTCAGGAAGATGGGAATGTAGTCGGCCCAGCCGGCCTGCACGTTCTTGCGCACATTGGCGCCCACGAAGAAGGCCTGGTGGAAGAAGGTGCCGCTGAAACTCTCATCGGTGTAGGGCGCGGGGCCTTCGGTATGGAGGTGATGGATGCGGACGTCCTTCAGTTCGCCGGCTTCGCCGCGACGGCAGAGGGCCTGGATGAGGACTTGCGGCGCACTTGCGACGCTGGAAAGGTGCACATGGTCTCCGCTCTTGACGACCTTCACGGCCTCGTCGGCGGAGATGAATTTGATATTCTGCATATATGAATCGTTTGGTTTTTTTTCGATTTCGCAAAATTAATAAATATTTATTTTGATTATTTTTGCGGCCATGAAAAGAGAAAAAGAATTGGCGGCGTTCGCAAGGCTCCTCGACGTGATGGACGACCTGCGCGAAAAGTGTCCCTGGGACCGTAAGCAGACCATCGATTCGCTGCGCCCCAACACCATAGAGGAAACCTACGAACTCTCCGACGCCATCATGGCCCACGACATGCACAACATCGCCAAGGAGCTCGGCGACGTGCTGCTGCACATAGTATTCTATGCGAAGATAGGCTCGGAGACAGGCGACTTCGACATAGCCGACGTATGCAACATGCTCTGCGACAAGCTCATCTATCGGCATCCGCATGTCTACGGCGACGTGGTGGCCGCCTCGGCGGGCGAGGTCGTGCAGAACTGGGAGCAGCTCAAGCGCAAGGAGAAGGACGGCAACAAGACCGTGCTCTCCGGCGTCCCGGCGAGCCTCCCTTCGCTCATCAAGGCCTACCGCATGCAGGACAAGGCCCGCGCCGTGGGTTTCGACTGGGAGAAGAAGGAGGACGTATGGGACAAGGTGGCAGAAGAGCTGGCGGAACTCCGCAAGGAGCTTGAAGGCGGCACGAGGGAGAGCCAGGAGGCGGAGCTCGGCGATTTCATCTTTTCCGTGGTCAACGCCGCAAGGCTCTACCATCTCAATCCAGACACCGCCCTCGAAAGGACCAACGTCAAGTTCAAGGAGCGCTTCACCTACATAGAACTCCGCGCACGGGAGCTCGGCCGCGACCTCGCGGACATGAGCCTCGCCGAGATGGACGCCCTCTGGGAAGAAGCGAAATCAAAAGAATAATTATTCGCCGGCGGCTTTCAGACGTTCGGCGTTTTCGGCTATCTGGAGCTGGTCGATGACCTCCTGGATGTCGCCGTCCATGAAGACGGGGAGGTTGTACATCGTGTAGCCGATGCGGTGGTCCGTTACGCGCGACTGCGGGTAGTTGTAGGTGCGGATCTTCGCGGAACGGTCGCCCGTCGAGACCATGGTCTTGCGCTTGGCGGTTATGTCGCTCAGGTATTTCTCGTATTCCAGGTTGTAGAGGCGGGTGCGGAGTTCCGCCATCGCCTTGTCGAGGTTCTTGAGCTGCGAACGCTCGTCCTGGCACTGTACCACTATGCCCGAAGGGATATGGGTCAGGCGAACGGCGGAGTAGGTGGTGTTCACGCCCTGGCCGCCCGGTCCGGAGGAGCAGAAGAGGTCCTTGCGGACGTCCTTCATGTCGATCTCCACGTCGAACTCGTCGGCCTCGGGGAGCACTGCCACCGACGCTGCGGAAGTGTGGACGCGGCCCTGGGTCTCGGTCTGGGGCACGCGCTGCACACGGTGCACGCCGCTCTCGTATTTCAGCGTCCCGTAGACCTTCTCTCCAGTTACCTTGCAGACTATTTCCTTGTAGCCGCCCGAGGCGCCTTCGCTGGCGTTGGTCACCTCGAGCTTCCAGCCCTTGCGCTCGAAATACTTGGAATACATGCGGAAGAGGTCGCCCGCGAAGATGGCGGCCTCGTCACCGCCCGTGCCGCCTCGTATCTCGAGGATGGCGTTCTTGCCGTCCTGGGGGTCGGCGGGGATGAGCAGCAGGCGGATCTCGTCTTCCATGGCGGGGAGCGCTTCCTCCAGGGATGCTGCTTCCTCCTTGGCCATCTCGCGCAGGTCCTCGTCCTTTTCGGTGAGGAGGATCTCCTTGGCGTCGGCAAGGTCGGACACCATCCTGCGGTAGCGGTCGCCGGCCTCGACGACAGGCTCCAGCTCCTTGTAGTCCTTGTTGAGCTGCACGTAGCGCTTCATGTCGGCGATGACCTCGGGGTCTCCGAGCTGCGCGCCGATAGTTTCGTACTTGGCCTTGATGCCGTCGAGTTTTTCGAGCAATCCGTTCTCTGCCATGGCTGAAAAAATTTTTTAAGGGCTGCAAATTTAATTATTTTTGCCGAACTTTTTTATAAACCATGAGACAAGCCTTTAGAGCAATACTTTTCTCAGTTCTTTTAGTCTCAGTCGGCTGGCTGCTCTACGACCGTTACCGCGGCCCGGCGCCGGTGCCTTCCATCTTCGAAGACAGGGTTGTCGAGCGCGCGGTCCCTGCCTCGATGCTGCTGCCCCACGTGCCCGACATGATGGTCTTCGCTGGCGACACCATACGCTTCGACAGGGCTGACATGCGTGAGCGCATGGAGCGCGAGATGATAGCCTTCTCCTACAGCCACAGCAACAGCCTGCTGATGCTCAAGCGCTCGACCCGCATCTTTCCCCGCATCGAACCCCTGCTCGAGCGCTACGGAGTGCCCGACGACCTGAAGTATCTCATGGCCATCGAGAGCAATCTCGACGAGACCGCCTACTCCCGCGCCGGCGCCGCCGGCCTCTGGCAGTTCATGAAGGGCGTGGCCAGGGAGTACGGGCTGGAAGTTTCGCTCACCGTCGACGAGCGCTACAACCTGGAGAGGGCCACCGAAGCCGCCTGCCGCTACCTGAAGAAATCACACGGGATGTTCGGCGACTGGATGACCGTGGCCGCCAGCTACAACGGCGGAATCAACGGCATAACCCGCCGCGTGGAGGGCCAGAAGCAGCGCTCCGCACTCGACCTGGTGCTGGTGGAGGAGACCTCACGCTACATGTTCCGCATCCTGACGGCGAAGCTCTTCTTCGAAGATCCTGCACGCTTCGGCTTCTCCCTCGACAAGTCGGAATACTACCCCTGCGTGCCGCCGAAACGCACCGTCACGGTAAGCAGTTCCATCGACGACCTCCCGGGATTCGCACGCAGGCACGGGCTCACCTACGCCCAGCTCCGCCGCGCCAATCCATGGCTGCGCGACACGCGCCTCCAGGCCGGCCGCGGCAGGACCTACCAAATCGACATCCCCGACATCGAAGAAGAAAATAAACTTTACATGCATCTTGCTGATAATCAAAAAAAATAACTATATTTGCAGCCCCGCTCAGAGACTGCGGGCCTATAAATAAAGTCCAACTACTTATTATTCAAAAACTTATTTAACAATTATGTCTGAAGAGATCATCGACACCACTGCAGCCGCTGCAGAAGAGATCGAGGAACAGGTCATCACCAAGCCTGCCAAAAAACAGAGCAACGCATCCGTCGACAACGACAAGTTCGACTGGGAAGCGTTTGAAAACGACGGTTTTGTCGAAGAGGACAGGGCCGCCAATGAAGAAAGTTACAGCAAGAGCCTCAGCCGCATCAACGAGAACGAAGTGGTCGAAGGTACCGTCACCTCCATCAACAAGCGCGAGGTGATCGTCAACATCGGCTACAAGAGCGAAGGCGTCATCAGCATCAACGAGTTCCGCTACAATCCCGACCTCGCCGTCGGCGACACTGTGGAAGTGTTCGTGGAGAACGCCGAAGACAAGAAAGGCCAGCTGATCCTCTCGCACAAGAGGGCCCGCGCCGTCAAGTCGTGGGACCGCGTCAACGAGGCATTCGCCGCCGACGAGATCGTCAAGGGTTACATCAAGTGCCGCACGAAAGGCGGCATGATCGTCGACGTGTTCGGCATCGAGGCCTTCCTCCCTGGCAGCCAGATCGACGTGAAGCCCATCCGCGACTACGACGTTTACGTCAACAAGACCATGGAATTCAAGATTGTCAAGATCAACCAGGAATTCCGCAACGTGGTCGTTTCCCACAAGGCGCTCATCGAGGCCGAAATCGAAGCCCAGAAGGCCGAGATCATCGCCCGCCTCGAGAAGGGCCAGGTGCTGGAAGGAACCGTCAAGAACATCACCTCCTACGGCGTATTCGTCGACTTGGGCGGCGTGGACGGTCTGATCCACATCACCGACCTGAGCTGGGGCCGCATCAGCCACCCCGAAGAGGTTGTGGAGCTCGACCAGAAGATCAACGTGGTGATTCTCGACTTCGACGATACGAAGAAGCGCATCGCCCTCGGCCTCAAGCAGCTCACCCCGCACCCGTGGGATGCGCTCGATCCCAACCTCAAGGTTGGCGACAAGGTGAAGGGCAAGGTGGTCGTCATCGCCGACTACGGTGCCTTCGTGGAAGTGCAGCCGGGCGTCGAAGGCCTGATCCATGTGTCCGAGATGAGCTGGAGCCTGCATCTGCGCAGCGCCCAGGACTTCCTGAAGGTCGGACAGGAGGTGGAGGCAGTCATCCTCACCCTCGACCGCGAAGACAGGAAGATGAGCCTCGGCATCAAGCAGCTCAAACCCGATCCGTGGGCTACCATAACCGACAAGTACCCCGTCAATTCGAAGCATACCGCCAAGGTCCGCAACTTCACCAACTTCGGTGTGTTCGTGGAGCTTGAGGAAGGTGTCGACGGCCTGGTCCACATCAGCGACCTGAGCTGGACCAAGAAGATCAAGCACCCTTCGGAGTTCACCTCCATCGGTGAGCCCCTCGAGGTCGTGGTCCTCGAAGTCGACCAGGAGAACCGCCGCCTGAGCCTCGGCCACAAGCAGCTGGAAGAGAACCCCTGGAACGAATACGAGAACACCTACTCCGTGGGTTCCGTGCACGAAGGCACCGTCACCGCAGTCGGTGAAAAAGGCGCCACCATCACCCTCGCAGAAGGTGTGACCGGCTACTGCGCGAACCGCAACCTCGTGAAGGAAGACGGCACCACCGCCAGCGAAGGCGAAGTCCTCCCCTTCAAGGTGACCGAGTTCAACAAGGGCAGCAAGAAGATCACCCTCTCGCACACCCGCACCTACGAAGAGGCCCGTCGCGAAGAGGCCCGCAAGGAAGTCCGCGAGAAGGAGAACGAGGCCAACACTACGCAGAAGGCCGTCCGCAAGCTCAAGGACAATCTTGAGAAGACCACCCTCGGTGACATCTCCGACCTGGCCGATCTCAAGAGCCGCCTCGAAGCTGAGGAAAAAGGTACCAAGTAGTGAACTTCAGCCTGACAACCTTAGGTACGGCATCCGCCCGGCCGATGGTTGACTGCCATCAAAGCGCCCATGTATTCAACGTACATGGGCGTTTGTTTCTTGTCGACTGCGGCGAGAACGCCCAGGTGCAGCTCAAGCGCTTCAAGATTTCCAAGGCCAGGCTCGACAACATCCTGATCTCCCACCTCCACGGCGACCACGTGTTCGGGATTTTCGGCATGCTCTCGACCATGGCGCTCGACGGTCGCACAGCCCCGCTCTACATCTACGCCCCGCGCGACTTCGGCTCGGTTCTGAGGTTCTTCCTCGGACATTTCGGGGAAGGGGTGAAGTATGAGATCCATCATATTCCGCTGACCATGAAGGAGCCCGAGCGCATCATAGGGCTGCGCAACTGCGAGGTCTGGGCCTTCCCGCTCCAGCACCGCATCGACTGCTTCGGCTACCGCATAGTCTGGCTGAAGACCGGCCAGTCGGCCGCCTACTGCTCCGACACCGCGGTCTTCCCCGAGGAGGCGGAGTGGCTCAGGGGCACGGACCTCATCTACCACGAGGCCACTTTTGCCGACGAACATGTGGATTTGGCACATAAAATGTTCCATTCCACGGCGCGGGAGGCAGCCGGGGTGGCTGCCGCCGCAGGCGCGAAGAAACTCGTCCTCGGCCATTTTTCATCGCGCTATCCGGACCTCGGCGTGCTGCTGGAGCAGGCGCGCGAAGTCTTCCCGGAGAGCTACCTGGCCGAGGAAGGAAAAATGTTTGAAGTATGAAAAGACTGACCCTTATACTCCTGCTGCTGACTTCCAGCCTGGCGCTGCACGCCCAGGGCGAGGCGGGCATGATGCGGAACGCAGAGAAAATCGCCCGGGCCCTCTTCTACATCCAGCAGCACTACGTCGATACGGTCGATATCGACAAGGCCGTGGATGCGATGCTCAAGGGCCTGATGGACAGGCTCGACCCGCATTCCACCTACATTCCGCGCGATGAGGTGGAGGCTACCAACGAACCTCTCGACGGCTCCTTCGAGGGCGTGGGCATCGAGTTCACGCTTATGGCCGACACTCTCGTCATCCAGGCCGTGATAGGCGGCGGACCCGCCGAATCGGTGGGGCTCCGCGCCGGCGACCGCATCGTTGCCGTGGACGGGGAGAACGTGGCAGGGGTAGGGCTCACTGCCGACGGCGTGCGCGACCGTCTCCGCGGACCCAAGGGCAGCAAGGTGACTGTCAACGTATTGCGCAACGGAGAATTGCAGGACTATGTGATCCGCCGCGACAAGATTCCCTTGGAGAGCGTGGACGCGGCCTACAGCCCCGAACCCGGCATCATCTACATCAAGCTCAGCCGCTTCGCCATGAATTCCCTCCAGGAGTTCCTCGACGCTCTCAAGAAATACTCCGACAGGCGTCCCGACGGCATGATCATCGACCTGCGCGGGAACGGTGGCGGCTACATGCACATAGCCGTGCACCTGGCAGACATCTTCCTCGAGAAAGGACAGACCATAGTACGCACTGAAGGCAACGGCATCGACCAGGAGGAAGTCGCCTCCGGCCGGGGTTTCTACCCTGAAGGGGCGGTGGTGCTGCTGGTCGACGAGAACAGCGCCAGCGCCAGCGAGATCCTCGCCGGGGCCCTGCAGGACTGGGACCGCGCCGTGATCGTAGGACGCCGCACCTTCGGCAAGGGCCTCGTGCAGCAGCAGTATCCGTTCAACGACGGCTCGCAGATGCGCCTGACCGTGGCCCGCTACCACACGCCTTCGGGCCGCGTGGTGCAGTCGCCCTACGAGCAGGGACACCGCGACGAATACTACAGCCACTTCCGGGAGCGCTATGAGCATGGAGAGTCGTTCAGCCTCGACAGCATCTCGCTGCCGGACTCCCTTAAGTTCCGCACGCTCAAGCTCGGCCGAACGGTCTATGGCGGCGGAGGCATACTGCCCGACGTTTTCGTGCCCTACGACACGGTCGGGGTGAACCGCTACTTCCGGCGTGTGATTGGCACCGGCCTTCTCTCCGAGTATGCCTACGATTATGCCGACAAACACCGCAAGTCCCTGTCCGCCGACGATTTCGACGGCTTCCTGAAGAAATGGCAGCCCCTTGAGGAAGAGGCATTCGACGGGCTTGTGGCCCATTGCGCCGAGGCCGGTGTGACGGCTGGGGAAGGGGAGCTGGAAGCGTGTTCGCAGATACTCCATACGAGGCTCAAGGCCCTGATGGCCAGAAGCGTACTGGGTACGACCGGCTATTGGAGGGTCATCAATATGGAAGAGGATCCGGAATTCCGGCGTGCGATGGAGATCGTGCGTGCCTGGGACGGTTTCCCTAAGGATTTGTAGAAGCGTTCATCTGTCGCGAAAGTGCCTGCTGGTAACGGCGGGCATTTTCGTTGTGTGCCGACAGGGTCTTTGCAAAGGCGTGCGTGCCGTCGAAACTCTCGTTCGCGCAGAAATACAGATAGTCGTGGTGCTCGTAGTTGAGCACTGCGTCGATGGCTGACACCGGCGGCATGGTGATGGGGCCCGGAGGCAGCCCCGTGTGCTTGTAGGTGTTGTAAAGGGAGTCGACCTCCAGATGCTTGAGCAGCACGCGCTTGATGGAAGGGTCTCCTATGGCGTAGATCACCGTGGGGTCGGCCTGCAGCGGCATCCCCCTGTGCAGCCGGTTCATGTAGACTCCGGCGATGCGGGGGAGTTCCGGTCCGTATTTGCTCTCTTCGATCACTATCGAGGCCAGGGTGCTGGCTTCCTGCCTTGTGAGGCCGATGGCCAGGGCCTTGGAGTCGCGGTCGCCGGCCCAGAATCTCTCGTATTCCCGGTGCATTCGCTCCACGAAATCTTCGGGGCTGACGGTCCACCAGAGTTCATAGGTATTGGGGATGAACATCGCCATGAAGGTCTCCGGGGTGAAGCCGTAGCCTGCTGCGACCGTGCTGTCGGTCAGGGCTGCGAGAAAGGCTTCCCGCGAGGCCTCCAGCTGCTCCGAGAGGAATTCGGCGAAGCGCTCCATGCTCCGGAAATATCCCGGGATCGTGAGCCGTACCGGCGTCTGCCAGCCTTTCTGCAGGCTGCGAACCATGGCCTTGTTGCCCATGCCGGGCTTGAAGCGGTAGAGTCCGGGCCTGAACCCGCGCTCGAGATGCATGGCGTGTGCGGCGTGGCGGAAGGTCTTCATGTTGGCTATCGAGCCGCTTTCCTCCACTGCCCCGAGGACCATTTCGAGAGTGTAGTCGCCGTGGATCCTGATGTCGGAGCCTGCCGCGCTTACGTTGGCGGCGTAGAAAGTGTTGTAGTAATTGAAGGCTGCGATGCCGCAGAGCACGAGGCCTGCGACAGCCAAGCACAATATGATGCGGGTTTTGTTTTTCATCGTTTTGCGGGCCGGCGAAGGTTGATTATGGTGCCGGGCTGAAGCCTGCTGGCCGGGGTCAGTCCGTTGTATTTGCATAATGACTTGAGCTTGACGGCATAGCGCTGGGAGAGTCCGTACAGTGTCTCGCCTTCTTCCACGACGTGCTTCTCGAGGCCGCGGGCGCTCTCGCGCTTCTTGGCTTCCACGTAGACGAGCTGCCCTTCATGGATGGGTTCGTCGCGCTTGAGGTCGTTGAACCCAAGCAGTTCCCGCTTGAATAGATTGTATTCCCTCGCCAGGCCTTCGTAGGTGTCGCCGTTGCGGGCGGAGATCCATGCCACTCCGTTGGTGGTGCGTATCTCCCGCGAGAGGGATGCGGTGTAGAGCTTGTGTCCGGGCAGGGGCTTGAAGGCGGCGCTGGCCTCGGCTTTCAGGGGTGTGGGCGGCAGGGCTTCGCGGGCCTCCACGTTGAGCTGGTCGTAGCGGGCGAGGCCTTCTTCCTCGATGATGCGGATAAGGCTGGCCGCGTAGGTCCTGGAGGTGGCGTAGCCTGCCGACTGGAGGCCGTAGGCCCAGGCCTTGTAGTCGGTGGGGTCCAGCTCGAAGAGCGGGGCGTAGCGGTCGCGGTAGCGCAGGAAGTCGCTGTGGTCGCGGAACGATTCGTCGGCGTTGGAGTAGCTGCGGAAGCACTCGTTCTTCTCGTCGTCGTCGCGGCGTATGGTCTTGCCTTTCCAGCCGTGGCACTTGATCCCGAAGTGGTTGTTCGCCTTGCGGGCGAGGGTGCTGTTGCCGTTGGCCGATTCCAGGCATGCCTGCGCCAGGGTGATGCTGGCAGGGATGCCCGTGGCCTTCATCTCGCGTACGGCAACCTCTGCGTAGCGGGCGATATACTCCTGACGTGACATCTTCTTCTCGTCAGATGCGAGCGCAAATGCCGCAATGCAGGCCAGGACGACCGCCACCAGTATATGTTGAAGCGTCTTGCTCATTCAATCCGGATCAGGATCTCGGATCCCTCGAATTCCATGTCCTTGTCGTAGATGTCGTGGCGGACGTAGCCCAGGCCCCTGACATACCAGTTGTCCACCCAGTTGTCGAGGTGATGAAGCGGGCCGTTCTCCACCTTGCGCTCGCGGGTGACTATGCAGTCGAAGGTCCCGGCGGGAGTGGTTATGGTCTCTTCGCGCAGTACCATCCGGTCCCTGATATTGATGCGCAGCTTGATCCCGGACACGGAGACCGTGCATAGGGATTCCGGCAGGGTGTCCCCGGGATGCATATTTGATGGCAGGATGGTATTTTCGCCTTCCGACTTGATCCTGGCGGAGTTCGACAAGCCCTGGAGTATGGCGCGGGCCGTGCCTGCGACGTCGAGCAGCACGTCCCCTTCGGAATTCACGTCGACTGAGAGGAAAGTCCGTCCGCCATACAGGGTCCGTCCGTTACCCTTCCTGAGGGTCAGGTAGTATTCTATCCTGCTGCCGTCGCCTTCAGGCTTCACTGACTCGATTTCGAAAGTGGTGGTCTGCAGGATCTTCTTCATGTCCGGCTTGTATCGTTCGTAATAGAGCTTATGGCCGGCCATCGTGCAGAAATACGGCTCCTGTGCGGATAGGGAAACCGCTCCGAGCAACAAAGCCGCTATGACGGGGACGATTGTTTTCATGAATGCAAAGATACTGAATTTTGCCTCATGCTCTACTGCAGCACCGCTCTGGCCGCATTGACGCCGGCCAGGGCCCCGGTGGAGAAAGCTATCTGAAGGTTGTAACCGCCGGTGTCGCCGTCGAGGTCGAGCACTTCTCCGCAGAAATACAGCCCCTTGCGAAGGCGCGACTCCATGGTCTTGGGCACGATCTCCTTCAGGCTCACGCCACCCGCCGTAACGACCGCCCTCTCGAAACCTTTGTAGCCGACAATGGGAAAACTCCAGTATTTCAGGGCCTTGGGAAGAGTCTCGTTCGAGATTCCGGGATGGGCCTGAACGAAAGGCTCTATCAGTACCTGCGGCATAAAAGATCTAAGCGTAGCGGCGGGCGGGACTTGCGTAAGCAGAGCATTTTTCTGCGAGGCGTCGCAATCCCGGAGCCGCGAAGCGCTCATAAGGCGATTGTTCAGTTGTTCTTCCGAAAGGGCAGGTTTAAGGTCGAGGACTATTTCGACCTTCTGGCCGTTGACCAGGGCCCATACGGCGCGGCGGCTCAGCTTGTAGGCTATGCCGCTTTCCAGGCCGTCCGGCGTAAAGTCGAACTCTCCCTCCTCCTGCTGGACGCAGGTCTTGTCGACATTCAGTGAAAGACCCACATGCTTGAGCGTCAGCCCGATGAGTCTTCTGTCATAGTCCTTCGGAAGCATCGCCGTCTCGCTCGGGAAGAGAGTCGTGACCGCATGACCAGCCTCGCGGGCCATCGCATAGCCGTCGCCCGTCGACCCCGTGACAGGGTAGGACTTGCCGCCAGTTGCCACTATCACTGCTGAATAGCCCTCCAATTGCCCAAGCGAAGTTATGCGAGAACCGTAGCGCACCTCGACGCCCAGGGCCTTCACCCGCCGCTCCAGCGCACGGGCCACGTCGCCGGCGACCAGCGAGGCCGGGTACACCCTCTGCCCCTGCTGGGTGACGGTTGGAACCACGAGCACTTCCTCGAAATAGCGTATCAGCTCTTCGTTCGAGAAGGCCCGGAAAGCGTGCTTCAGGAAGCCCTGGTTGGGATGTATGTGAGGGGAGAATTCCTCCCATCCGCGCCTGTTCGTGAGGTTGCAGCGGCCCTTGCCCGTGAGATAGATCTTGCGGCCCAGGCGGTCGTTGCGCTCGAAAAGGGTGATGCGCGAGCCTTCGCCCAGCGTTTCCGCCGCACGTATGGCCGCCATCATTCCCGCAGGCCCGCCACCTATGACCGCTATCCTTCCCTCCATGGCTCAGGCGTCGATTACCCCGCTTCCGACCATCTCTCCGTCGGGAGCGTACCAGACTGCGAACTGACCCGGTGTGATGCCCCGCTGCGGCTCGTCGAAAAGCAGGAAGAGTCCGTCGTCCTGGCAGTGGAGCCCGACTCCCTGCAGCGGCTGGCGGTAGCGGATGCGGGCTGTGTAGCGGCAGGTTTCGCCGGGCGAAAGGGCCAGGTCGGGACGGATCCAGTGGACTTCGTCGGGACGTATGCGGAGGGCCCGGCGCCAGAGCCCCGGGTGGCCGTGCCCCTCGCCCACGAAGATGATGTTCTCCTCCATGTCGTTGGCAATCACGAAGGCGGGCTCGGCGTGTCCGCCTATGCCCAGGCCCTTGTGCTGCCCTATGGTGTAGTATTGCGCGCCTATGTGCCGGCCTATCACCTTGCCGTCTTCGCGCCGGTACCGTATCGGCTCCGCCATTTCCTGCAGGGTCGCAGGCCCGGGCCGCCCCGCATACCAGTCGCGGAATATCTCCACTATGTCGCCCTCCTTCGAGGCTATCTGCTGCTGCAGGAATACCGGCAGGTCAACCTTGCCCACAAAGCAGATGCCCTGGCTGTCCTTCTTCTCCGCGCTGGGCAGTTCCGCTTCGCGCGCTATCCGCCTCACCTCGGGCTTGGTCAGGTCCCCGATGGGGAAAAGCGCAGTCGCGAGCTGGGCCTGCGACAGCTGGCAGAGGAAGTAGCTCTGGTCCTTGTTTGGGTCGCTGCCCGCAAGGATGCGGTACATCGTGCTCCCGTCCGGAGCGGTGAAGCTGTCCTTGCGACAGTAATGCCCAGTGGCCACATAGTCCGCCCCAAGGGCCTGCGCCGCTTCCCAGAAGGCGTCGAACTTGATCTCACGGTTGCAGAGCACGTCGGGATTGGGTGTGCGGCCCTTCGAGTATTCGCTGAACATGTAGTCCACCACCCGCTGCCGGTACTTGTCGCTGAGGTCCACGAAATGGAAGGGTATGCCGATCTTTCGGGCCACCATCTCGGCGATCTCCCGCTCCTCCTCCCACTCGCATTCGCCGTGGAGGGTGCCGGTGATGTCGTGCCAGTTCTGCATGAAGAGCGCGAACACGTCGTAGCCCTGCCGCTTGAGCAGCAATGCCGCCACGGAGGAGTCGACTCCGCCGGAAAGACCTATGCAGATCCTGGGCTTGGGTTTCATCGTTTAAAAAAAATGTCTATATTTGTGCCGGGGTAAGTCGTATACGACCAGCTCCCACTGAACTCCCCCAGGGTCGGAAGGCAGCAAGGGTAGGTGGTTGTAGCGGTG
>CAJONI010000060.1 GCA_905235995.1 uncultured Bacteroidales bacterium | reverse complement strand
GGCGCCGCGAGCATTTTTCTGCGAGCGAGACGAAAACCAGAGCCGCGAAGCCCGCAGATGACGATATAATATGTTTTCATTCAGGACGACGAGACTGATAGACCAGGAGGACCGCGTGCTGCATAAGGGACGCGTGGGGTTGCTGTGCAACCAGGTGGCCTGGCATCCCGACACCGGAGAATATCTTTTCGAGACCCTCGCCAGGAGAGGCAACCTCGTCAGGATCTTCACCCCGGAGCATTCCCTCTACGGCCCCATGGTCCCCGGGGTAGTCACGAAGGAAATCGACACCACCATAGAAGCCGAAGACCTCGCCGGCCTTGACGCCCTTGTCATCGAACTCCAAGACGCAGGCTCCCGCTACAGCAACTACACAACGCTGATATACAACCTGTTCAAGCGCCTGAAAAACGACGACAGCGAGCTTTCGGTCTTCCTGGTCGACCGCATCAACCCCAGCGGCCGCCAGATCGAAGGGACCCTCGGCATAATAGGCCTCCCCCACCGCCACGGCCTTACCCTCGGCGAAGTGGCCAACCTGTTCTACAGCGACCTCGGAGCCAGGTTTCCCCTGCATATCATAGCGACGGGGGCAGAAGCCGTCAACCGCGAGCTCATGCCCTGGACCATACCCCCGTTCTCCGACTTCTCCGGCCTGTTCACTCCCAACTTCTACAGTGGCCAATGCCTCTGGATGGGCACCAACGTGAGCTACGGCCACGGCACCAACCGACCCTTCGAGCAGTTCGGCGCCCCGTGGATGGAACCCCTGTTCGACTATCCGGCAAAGCACGGAATCCCTGGCTGGAACGACCCCTCAAGCCCCGTAGCCCACGAAGGGCTGCACGTCCGCTGGACCAGGTTCGTGCCATCCTACGGCATCTACAGCGACCAGGTGTGCTTCGGCTTCCAGCTTATGTTCATCCCAGGAGCGAGCTACCACGCACTCAACCACGCACTCAGACTCCTGCGCTTCGTCCACGACAGCTGCCCCGAATTCTCATCCGACGGCCTGGGCCGCTACCTGGAGGACGCCACGCTGCTGAGCTATGTGGAAGGCAGGCTCGAATGGGAAGACATACGCGAATACATCAAGGCCGAGGAGCAGAAGTGGCTCCGCAAGTCAAAGAAATACACCCTCTACGAGGACGACCCCTATCGAATCAAGTAAATGCCGAGGATGTTCGTCATATCAGGTTGCAACGGGGCGGGCAAAACCACCGCCTCCTACACCATCCTGCCTGCGCTGCTGGAGCTCAAGACCTTCGTCAACGCCGACGAGATTGCCGACGGCCTTTCTCCGCAACATCCTGAAAGCGAGATAGTGCGAGCCTCAAGGCTAATGCTTGAGCGCGTCGACCAGCTCATAGCCCGCGGCGAGGACTTCGCCCTTGAGACGACTCTCGCCACACGCTCCCTGGCCGTCATCCTGGACCAGGCACGCGAACGAGGCTACCGCATAGGCCTGTTCTACTTCTGGCTCAGAAGCCCCGAGCTGGCAGTGCGCCGGGTAGCGCTCCGCGTCGCTTCCGGCGGACACAATGTCCCGGAAGAGACCATAGTCAGGCGTTACCACCAGGGAATGAAAAACCTGCGCGACATCTACATCCCCCGCGCCGACAGCTGGGTGATAGTCGACAACAGCGACACGGAAGGCATCCCGGTGGCGGAAGGAGACGTGGAAACCGGGGTCCGGATACACAACCGGGAACTGTACAACCACATTTTGAACATAGAAACAGAAAAATCATGACCATTCAGGACGAAAAAGTGGTCTCCCTGACCTACACGCTCCAGGTAGACGGACAGGTGAAAGACCAGGCCACGGAAGACAACCCGCTCGAATTCATCTTCGGACTCGGCTATCTGCTTCCCAAATTCGAGGAATATATCAAAGGCAAGACCGTAGGCGACGACTTCGCCTTCGTGCTCAGTCCCGAAGAGGGCTATGGCGTACACGATCCCCAGGCTATAGTCGAGCTGCCAAAGTCAATCTTCGCCATCGATGGGAAGATTCAGGAACAGCTGCTCGTCGAGGGCCAGGTCATCCCCATGATGAACCAGGCCGGCGGGGTCATGCCAGGCAAGGTCGTGGCGGTAGGCGACGACACCGTGACGATGGATTTCAACCACGAACTGGCCGGTAAGGAACTGCATTTCAGCGGAAAGATCCAGGCTGTCCGCGACGCCACCGAGAAGGAACTCACCGAAGGCCTTCACGGCGAACGCGCCTGCACCCACGACTGCTCATCTTGCGAAGGAGGCTGCGGCGGCTGCGACTAGGATGCCGTCGAGTGCGCTGGAGGTGATGCCTCCGGCATAACCGGCCCCCTCCCCACAAGGATAGACACCTTCAAGACCCGGGACAGACAAGGTTTCCGGGTCGCGTGGTATACGTACAGGCGAAGACGTGCGGGACTCCGTGCCCAGCACCAGCGCCTCGTTGGTGTAGTAGCCGTGCATCTTGCGGTCGAACATGGGGAAGGCGGCCCGCAGACGCCTTGACACCTGTTCCGGAAGGAGCTCGAAAAGAGGAGCGTCCACTGCGCCGGGCTGATATGATGTCGAGGGGAGGCCCTGGGAGGCCTTGCCGCGGCAGAAATCCACGAGGCGCTGGGCCGGGGCTCTGAGGGAACCTGAAAAAGCGAACATGGCCTGCTCCACGCTGCGCTGGAACTCCATCAGAGCGAAAGGGCCATAGCGCTCGAACTCAGGCACATCGCCGGGATTGACGGCGCATACTATGCCTGCATTGGCCCGCGGCGCGTTTCGCTGGGAATTCGACATGCCGTTGAGCACAACCTCTCCCGGAGCCGTCACTGCCGGCACAAGTATGCCGCCGGGGCACATGCAGAACGAGAAAACACCCCGCCCGTCGACCTGTTCCACCAGGGAATACTCCGCGGCAGGCATGCCAGCCTGATACTTGCCGTGATACTGGATACGGTTGATGAGCGACTGCGGATGTTCCACCCGTACGCCGAGTGCGAAACCTTTGGCTTCCAGCGGCCACCCCTTGCGGTCGAACAGACCGTAGATGTCGTGTGCCGAATGGCCTGTGGCCAGGATGATACTGCGGGCAGTAAACGTGAGGCCGCCCTGGCATATTACTTTCCAGCCCTTGTTTAAGCCGTCGGAAACCGGTTGTATATCAGTAACTTTAGTTCCAAAATGATAGGAGCCGCCATGTTCTGTGATGCAGTTCCTGATGCGCTCCACTATGCGGGGGAGGACGTCGCTGCCTATGTGGGGGTGGGCGTCTGCCATGATGCTCTCCGGCGCTCCGAAATCCACGAGCTGCCGAAGCACTTCACGCAGGTCGCCCCGCTTCGAGGAGCGGGTGTAGAGCTTGCCGTCGGAGAAGGTTCCGGCGCCGCCTTCACCAAAGCAATAATTTGAATCGCCGTCGACTCTCTGGCGCTGGTTCAGGTCGGCCACGTCGACCTTGCGCGCATGCACGTCCTTGCCTCTCTCGAGGATGATCGGACGGAATCCTTCCATGAGCAGTCGCAGCGAAGCGAACATGCCGGCGGGTCCGCTGCCCACGACTATCACCGGCTCAGCTTTGGAGACGTCGCGGTAGGGCCTCAGTTCGAAGGGCTCGAGGCTCTCGCCCGGCCCTGCCGCCTCCACCCTGTAGCGGTACACCACCTGCCCCCGTGCGTCGAGGGAGCGGCGCAGGATGCGGACCCCGGCCACCTTTTCGGGCTGTATGCCGAGAGCCCGGCCGGCCGCCTGGCGAATCAGTGCCTCGGAAGGTTCCTCCCCGAGGGGATGGGTGAAGTCAAAAGTTTTCATCGGCGGGACGGTCGCCGTATTCGGCGGCGCGGGAGAGCGGGGCGATGTCGAGCGGAGCGAACAGCCCTGCCAGAAATTTGTAGTGGCCGGTGATGGCGATCATCGCGGCATTGTCCGTGGTGAAGCGCAGCGCGGGCAGGAAAGTCGTCCATCCGCGCCTCGCCCCTTCTTCCTCGATGCGGTTTCTCAGCCCGCTGTTGGCGGAAACTCCGCCGGCGATGGCCACCTGACGGATGCCGGTCTGTTTCACGGCCAGGATGAGCTTCTTCAACAGTATGTCAATCAGGTCTTTCTGGAACGAGGCGCATAGGTCGGCCTTGTTCTTTTCGAGGAAACCGGGGTCTTCCTTCAGCTGGTCGCGCAGGAAATACAGCAGAGAGGTCTTGATGCCGCTGAAACTGTAGTCCAGGCCCGGCACGTTAGGCTTGGCGAAACGGAAGCGATTCGGATCGCCTTCCTTTGCCAGGCGGTCTACCACGGGACCGCCGGGATAACCCAGGCCCATGAGCTTGGCGCACTTGTCGAAAGCCTCACCCACCGCGTCGTCGATAGTATGGCCCAGGATCGCGAAGTGGAGAGGGTCGTCGACCCGGACTATCTGCGTATGACCTCCCGACACCAGCAGGCAGAGGAAGGGAAACTCCGGCACGGGATGTGGACTGGCCGGATCCTGGACGAAGTGCGAGAGGATATGTCCCTGAAGGTGATTGACTTCGATAAGCGGCTTCCCGGAAGACAGCGACAGGCCCTTGGCGAAGGATGTGCCGACAAGCAGCGATCCGAGCAGGCCCGGCCCCCTGGTGAAGGCTATTGCGTCCATGTCGGCCATGGTTACGCCTGCGAGCCTCAGAGCCTCCGAGACGACCGGCAGGATGTTCTGCTGATGGGCCCTGGAGGCCAGTTCGGGAATCACGCCCCCATACTGGCGGTGGACTTCCTGGGATGCCATCACGTTGGCCAGAAGGGAAGTGTCGCGCAGCACGGCTGCAGACGTGTCGTCGCAGGAAGATTCTATGCCGAGGATAAAAGTAGCCATCGTTCAGGATTTGCGCAAAAGTAGCAATTATTTCGTACATTTGTAAGTTTAACATACCCATGAAGACCTGGAAGAAGATAGTCCGCATAGTCCTGCTGCTGGTAGTGATCGCCCCGACCGCCGCGATGGTGGCCGTGCAGATACCTTCTGTCCAGACTGCTCTGGTGGGCAGGGCGGCAACCTTGCTGGAGAAGGGGCTGAACGCGAAAGTCGGAGTGGGAAAGGTGCTGTTCTCCTTCCCCAACAATCTCATCCTGAAAGACATCGATGTCATCGTCCCGCCCAGCGACACGGTGCTCCATGTAGGGAAGTTACTTGCAAGCGTACGTACTCCCACCCTCATACTCTCCGATGAAGCCCGCATTCGTCGTATCAGCCTTGAAAACGCGCGGCTGTCGATACGTCACGTCGACGACAGCACGACCAACCTTTCGCTGCTGCTGGGGCAAAGTCATGAAACCGACTCCGCAAAGGCCCCCGCAAGCCTGCCCTGGGAGTCCATCATCCTCGACAAACTGACGCTCAAGCACCTGGAGGCCTCGCTCGACACTCCGGCCTTCGCCGTCCATGACTTCAACCTCACGGCCAGGAACATCCGCTATTCGGACGGTCCTGCGGCTTCGCTGATCCTCGACAACATCACCTTCCAGGAAGACCATGGGCTGACCGTATGGCAATGCGGAGGAAACTTCGCCCTCGACACCGCAGGAGCGCAGATCAAGGGCTTCCGCTATGAAGACAGCTGGACTTCCCTAAGCGCATCCACCCTGGCCATGGGGTTCAGCGATTTCTCCGATTTTTCCGACTTCTTCAACAAAGTGCAGCTGGAAGCCTCCATCGAGGAGAGTTTCCTGGACCTGCGCACGGTGACCTCTATCATCGACCTGGGAGGGATGCAGGTTTCCGGATGGATAGATACCCGTGTGTCGGGCCCGCTGGCCGATCTGGACGTCCGGCAACTCCACTTCCGCTCCGCATCGAAGGCCACCGACCTGCAGCTCAGGCTCAGGATGCGGGGCATGCCCGACATCTGGAAGACAAGTTTCCTTAACGGACGCATAGATGGACATACTTCAACCTCCGACCTTGCCGATATCATTGCCGATCTCTTCCCCGGCTTCGACAGGAGCGCCATCGCCTCCCTGGCCCCGGGCGAGAACCTCTCCCTGAGCGCCAGGCTGGACGGACCTTTATCCGGTCTGCCTCTCCGCGTCACCCTCGGTTCCGGCACGATGGGAGAAGCCGAGGTACAGGCCACGCTCGCTCTGATGCCCGATGACATAAAACTGGAAGGTTCCCTGGAAAGCAGAGCCTTCAATCTCGGTAAACTGCTGAACAACAGTACTTTCGGCTCTCTGTCCGCAAATGCCGATCTCGCCTTGGATGTCGCTGGGGAGCATATCTCGGCGGACGTCAACCCACTCAGGATCCAGAGCATGGATTTCATGGGTTACAAATACCACGACATCGCGGCCACCGCATCGATGCAGGATGAGCTGATCCGCGCCGAACTGTCAAGCCAGGATCCCAACCTGCTCCTGAAAGGGCAGGCCGCCCTCAAACTTGGAGACAGTAACAGCGAAAGCCGCTATACGCTCGACCTCGACGTGGAACACGCCAAGCTCGACACCCTGAATTTCGACAAGCGCGACGGCTCGTCGATCCGCTTCGCCCTCGCCGCAGACATCACCAGGACGCCGCAGGGAGCCTTCCTTGGCGAAGCCGACATCAACTCGCTCCAGACCACGCTTGGAGACCGGCTCTTCTACGCCGGCGACATCTCCATCCACTCCCTCCAGCAAGACAACAGCTTCCTGATCAGTCTCAATTCCAGTCTGGTCAACGCCGGCTACCAGGGCAACCTGTTCCTCACCGACTTCCTCGACCGGGCAAGCCATATCGTTCTGGAAGACAATGTCGGACGACTCACAGGCAGCAGGCATGACCCCCAGTCCGACGTCCCAAGACCCGACGACTCAGGATCGTTCAATCTCCAGGTGATCGACCTCCAGCCTATACTTGGCTTCCTTCCTCCCGACCTCTTCGTGGCCCGCGGAAGCAGCATCGATCTCAGCCTATGGAATGACGAGGTGGCGGGTAAGATATCTTCGGAACTGGTTGCACTGGGAGACAACTTCCTGCACAATCTGGACCTCGATTTCTCCACACAGGAAGAAAAGATGCAGCTCGCCTTCAAGGCCGACCGCCTCCAGCCGGGTAGCCTGTTGATCGACAACATCAGAATCAATGCCCTGGCAGACAGTTCCGTAATTGATCTGAGGGCCGGATTCCACAACGGCGACGACGCCGACAACCAGGCTGACATCCACGCCAGACTCTCGTTCTTCGAGCCCGAGAACGACACCCAGGCATACCTGATGCGCGTGGATCTGCTCCCCTCCTCCCTCACCTTCGCGGGAAGGCCATGGGAGCTGTCACCGGCCACGGTGCACTATCGCGACAAGCATATAAGGATCGACCATTTCGCCCTGAGCAGCGGCGACCAGCGCCTGAGTTCCGAAGGGATAGTGGGCGACCAGCTGAGCGACACGGTCCGCCTGAATTTCCACGACTTCGACCTGGGCATCGCAAACGCCTTCCTGAGCATACCGCTCGAACTTGAGGGCTCCCTGACCGGCAGTGGCGAGGCTTTCGGTATACTTGGCGAAAAGAAAGGCCTGCTCTTCGACCTGAGAGGCGACTCCCTCTCCGCCGCAGGCACACGCCTCGGAGAGATGCTGCTGGCCAGCCATTGGGACGATGCCGCACAGCGCTTCAACCTGTCGCTCGACAACATCCTCGACGGTCGCAGGCCCTTGCAGGCCACGGCCTTCTTCCAACCTTCCGACAAGCGTGCAGGACTCGACCTTACCCTCGATTCCCTGCAGATAGGCTTCGTCGAACCCATACTCACCGGCCTGTTCTCCGACATGTCAGGCACGGTTTCGGGGCGCATCAAGGCCCGCGGCCCGCTGGACAAGATGTCCATCGAAAGCGAGGGGACCCGCCTCAACAACGCAGGTCTCAAGCTCGACTTCACCCAGGTGAACTACGTGGCCGACGGAGCTTTCACCGTAGGCGAGAGCGGGGTCACCTTCGACGACATCACCCTGCGCGACCGCTACAACCATGAATCCAGGCTCTCCGGAGGCATCCCTTACGACCACTTCAAGGACATCAGGCTCAACGTCCGCATCGACCTGGAGAACATGCTGGCCCTGAACACCACGGCCCGCGACAACGACAGTTTCTACGGCAAGGCCTTTGCCGACGGTACCGTACGCGTCTCAGGCCCGCTCGACAGGATACGCGTCAGCCTGAACGTCACTCCCAAGTTGAACACATCGGTCCACATTCCCCTGAGCAACGCCGGGACGCAGAGCCAGTCCTTGCTGACCTTCGTGAGCAAGGAGCAGCCCAGGCTGGGCGTCTACGACTCGCTTCTTCTCTCACGCAACGTGATCCGGGAGGAAAAGAAGAAATCGTCGTCCGATCTCTCAGTCAACCTGCGGGTCAACGCCACTCCGGACGCAGAGATCCAGGTGGAGATCGACAAGAACACCGGCGACGTGCTCAAGGCCAGGGGCAACGGCCAGATCAACATCGCCATCGGCTCCGACAGCGATTTCGACATCAAGGGAGAATATCGGGTGGAGAGCGGAAGCTACCACTTCGGAATGCTCAGCATCACTTCGCGCGACTTCTCCATCAATCCAGGAGGCACGATCAACTTCGTGGGCGACGTGATGCAGTCCGACCTCGACATGACCGCCACCTACCGCACGAAAGCATCCATAAGCCCGCTGATCTCCGACTCCACCGCCGTATCGATGCGCCGTACTGTCGACTGCGGCATCAGCCTGACAGGCAAGCTCTCCAACCCCGAGATCAGGTTCAACATCCTGATTCCCGACCTCGACCCCACCTACCAGAACATGGTCGACAACGCCCTCAACACCGAGGACAAGCGCATGAAGCAGGCCCTGGCCCTGCTGGTTTCGGGAGGCTTCGTGCCCGACGAGCAGAGCGGCATAGTCAACAGCACCACGATGCTCTATTCCAACGCTACGGAACTGATGTCCAGCCAGCTGAACAATATATTCCGGCAGCTGGACATCCCGCTCGACCTGGGATTCAACTACCAGCCAACCGGGACAGGGCGCGACCTGTTCGACGTTGCAGTGTCGACCCAGTTGTTCAACAACCGCGTGATCATCAACGGCAACATAGGCAACCGCCGGTACATGTCGTCGACCAACAGCGACATAGTGGGCGACATCGATATCGAAATCAAGCTTAACAAACAGGGGCAACTGCGCCTGACCCTGTTCTCGCACTCCGCCGACCAGTTCAGCAACTATCTGGACCTGAGCCAGCGCAATGGCGCGGGCATAGTGTACCAGGAGGACTTCAGCTCGTTCAAGGAGCTCTGGCGCAAGATTTTCCATATCAAGACCGATGAAAGGAAAACTCTATCTGATCCCAACGCCCCTAGGCGACTACCCTCCCGCTGAGGTGCTCCCGGCCCCGGTCCTGGCCCGGATTCCGACCCTGCGCCGCTTCTTCGTGGAGGAACTGCGCACGGCCAGGCGTTTCCTCTCGGCCGCAGGCCTGAAGGGGCGGATCGATACCCTGGAGCTTTATGAGATCAACGAGCATACGGATCCGGTCCAGATCGAGGCCTATGCGAAACTGCTCGGCGAAGAGGATGCAGGCCTGCTTTCCGAGGCCGGGCTTCCGGCAGTGGCCGACCCAGGAGCGCAGCTCGTCGCCATCGCCCACAAGCTCGGCGTGGAAGTGGTCCCGTTTGTCGGACCTTCGTCGCTGATGCTTGCGCTCATGGCCTCCGGACTCAACGGCCAGAGTTTCGCCTTCGCAGGCTATCTCCCCGCCAAGACACCCGCCCGCCGCGAGGCCATCGCCCAGCTTGAGCGCACATCCGCCCGTCTCGGACAATCGCAGATATTCATAGAGACCCCCTATCGCAACGATTCCCTGCTCACCGACCTTGCGGAAGTCCTACGTCCCACGACACGCCTCTGCCTCGCCGCCGACATCACCTGCCCCGACGCCTTCATCCGCACCATGACAATAGCAGAATGGCGCACAGCCCTCAAGAAAGGCTTCACCCTCGGCAAACGCCCCTGCGTCTTTATCCTTATGAGCTAATATCCATGAAGACAAGACTTTTGCATAGCGGCGGGTGGTGCTCGCGTAAGACGAGCATTTTTCTGCGAGGCGTCGCGACACCAGAGCCGCGGAGCAAAAGCCACATACTATTAGCAATATGGTAAAACTCAACAATATGGAATTCTACGCCTATCACGGCTGCCTTGAGAGCGAACGCCTCAACGGCAACCGCTTCAGCGTAGACTTCGCCTACGACTACGACATGCGCCATGCCGCCGAAACCGACGACCTCCAGTACGCAATCGACTACAGCCAGATCTACGCACTGATAAAGAAAGACATGGCCATACCCGCCAAACTGCTCGAACACCTCGCCAGCCGCATGCTCAGACATATCGTCGAAGCCTTTCCCGATATC
The DNA here is from genome assembly GCA_905235995.1 of uncultured Bacteroidales bacterium. Taxonomy (GTDB): domain Bacteria; phylum Bacteroidota; class Bacteroidia; order Bacteroidales; family UBA932; genus Cacconaster. The sequence goes on along the minus strand of CAJONI010000060.1, from coordinate 10,610 downwards.
ACCAAAGCCGAACTCACCGTCACCAAATACAGCCCCCCTCTCGGAGGCAGGGTCGAAAGCACTTCCGTCACAGTTACTTATGAGTAAGAAGGTCTCCTACCATACCCTCGGCTGCAAGCTCAACTACGCCGAAACCTCAGCCTACGCCAGACAGCTCGCCGCCGCCGGCTGGGAGGAAGTCCCCGCAGGGCCCGACGTAGACCTGTTCGTGGTCAATACCTGCTCGGTCACGGAGCACGCCGACAAGAAAGGACGCAACCTGATCCGCAGGCTGCATAAGCTCGCGCCAGGCGCCCGCATAGCCGTAACCGGCTGCTACGCCCAGCTCAAGCCACAGGAGATACTCGGCATCGAAGGCGTCGACCTGGTGGCCGGAGCAGGAGGCAAGAACGGCCTCGTACGGCAGCTGATCGACGGCGGCAACGGAGCCTACGGATACTCCTGCGACGTCGACGACATTGAAGCCACATTCCCCGCCTGGTCGTCCGGCGAACGGACCCGTTCGTTCCTCAAGGTACAGGACGGCTGTGACTACCACTGCACCTACTGCACCGTACCCCTGGCACGCGGCCGCAGCCGCAACATTCCCATCGCCGAAATCGTGGAACAGGCCAGGGAGATAGCCGCGAAAGGCATCGTGGAAGTAGTGCTCACAGGCGTGAATACGGGCGACTTCGGCAAGACCAGCGGCGAAAGCTTCCTGGGGCTGCTGCAGGCCCTCGACGCCGTGCCCGGCATAGAACGCTACCGCATCTCGTCCATAGAGCCCAACCTGCTTACCGGGGATATCCTGCGCTGGATCGCCTCGGGCACCAAATTCCTTCCCCACTTCCACATCCCCCTTCAGGCCGGCTGCGACCGCACGCTCAAGGCCATGCACCGGCGCTATACCGCAGGTATGTTCGAAGACAAGATCGCTCTCGTGCGCGAGGTGCTTGAAACTCCGGAGGAGCGCGGTACGCGGGTGTTTTTCGGCATCGACGTGATCGTGGGCTTCCCCGGCGAAAGCGATGAGGATTTCGAAGAGACATACGCCCTGCTCGAGCGCGTCCATCCCGCCTTCCTGCACATCTTTCCCTACTCCCGCCGCGCCGGAACCCCGGCCGCCACGATGCCAGGCCAGGTGCAGGAATCGGTCAAGACCGCCCGCGCCGAGCGCCTCCAGGCCCTCTCCGACCGCCTCCACGCCGAGTTCACCGCCGCAAATTCCGGCCGCAAGGCAAAAGTATTGTTTGAAAGCAAACTGAAAGGCGGCAAGATGTTCGGCTACACCGAAAACTACCTCCGCGTCGAACGACCCTTCGACAAGTCCATTATTGGCAAGATAGTTGAGGTCAATATATGATATGAACAGCATAACGTTTTTGGGGACAGGCACTTCACAGGGCATCCCGATGATCGGGTGCACCTGCGAAGTGTGCAAGTCGGGCGACCAGCACGACAAGCGCCTGCGCAGCTCAGCGCTGGTCCGCTATGAAGGCAGGACCCTGCTGATCGACGCAGGCCCCGACTTCCGTCAGCAGATGCTCCGCGAAAACATATCCCATCTCGACGCCATACTACTCACCCACAACCATAAAGACCATACCGGCGGCCTTGACGACGTCCGCTCGTTCAACTACCTCGAACGCCGCTCCTTTCCCATCTACTGCGAAGCCCAGGTCGTCGAATCCCTGAAGAAGGAATACTATTACGTCTTTGACGGGAAACCCTACCCCGGCGCCCCCGAGATGGAAGTCCACACCATCACCAGCCAGCCGTTCAACATCGACGGGGTAAGCGTGACCCCCATCCGCGCCATGCACTACAAGTTGCCCATACTGGGCTTCCGCACAGGCGCCTGCGCCTACGTGACCGACGCCAACTATATCCCCCCGTCCGAGTTTGAAAAGCTCGAAGGGCTGAAGGTCTTTGTCCTGAACACCGTCAAGCGCGGACGCCACATCTCCCATTATTCCCTGGATGAGGCCATAGAGATCTGCCGACGAGTCGGAGCCGAAAGGAGCTATCTCACCCATCTCTCACATATGCTCCCCCGCCATGAGGAGCTGGCCAGGGAACTCTCTTCCCTCCCTTTCTCCATCCAGCCCGCCTACGACGGACTTACAGTAGAATTTTAAAAATTATCATCCATGAAACGCTTCCTGACCATCCTCTCGATTTCACTGCTGTGCTGCTTCGCCCTCACTTCCTGCGAGCAGACCGAAGACGATACCATCGTCCTCGCCGAGTACATGGGCTCAGTCCAGACCACGATCCAGCCGAACCCGTTCGCGCCGGCGGGATTCAACATCTATTTCGCCCTCTACAACAACCTTACCTGCGTAGTCAGGACCGGTATCATACTGGAAGACAACTACACTCTCGACCTGGTCAGATTCTCCACCTACCGCTATACCGCGACCGAAGATGGTTTCAAGATCGTCGACGGAGGAGGAACCGATGTTGCGGTGGCCACCTACTGCGGCCCGGCCACTGCGCCACAGTCGGAGATCATGCTCGACTGGGACTATATCTGTGAAGAATGGTACGAATACGCCGACAAATATGGCTGGACAAAACCCTGCCACATGTATTCAAGGTCTCTATGACCATCAGACCCTGACCGTCTCTCCGGCTTCCACATACCAGAGCCAGCCCTCAACGGCAGGATAGCCCATCCTGCCCATAAGGTCCATGTAACCGCGGACCTGCCTCGCGTGTTCGGGGCGGGGTGCGCCGAACTTGTAGTCTATGACCACCACCCTGCTTGAGTCGGGCGCGATGAGCACACGGTCGGGACGGTAGTTCTCTCCGTCGCCAGTCACTATAGAAGCCTCGTTGAAGACACGGTAACTGCCGTCGAACCAGTGCCGCCCGCCGCTCCTGAGCTCGAGTTCCGCATCGACCTCCACGCGGGCCATCTCACGATGCCTGTCGATGCCACGCTTTCGTGCGCTCGGCTCAATGTCGAAATAATCGCCCGAGCGCAGCGCCAGGCGCAGACGGTGTTCCCCCAGCGGAACAGTCGCGAATGAACGCTGGGGATCGTCGGCCAGGGTATCGGAACCGGCACGACGGACAAAAGCCTCCGCCGGACCGCTTGACCAGAAGCCATCCGCATCCAGCTTATCGGAGAACAGTCTGTACAGAAGCGAAGACATTGACTTGACCGCATAGTCGCCAGGGTTGTCGGGAAGCGGCGCATAGACCGACAGGCGCGACTTGGCCCTGGTGAACGCCACGTAGGCCAGGTTCAGCACGTCGACGTACTGATTGACGCGTTCACGGGCGAGATCATCCTCAAAGAAAGTCCCTTCCATCCTGCGTGTAGCCTCTACAGGAAGCAGTCCTGCAGCACCCCACTCTTCGGGAGCCTCGCACCAGAGGGTAGGCGTAAGGAAGGCTGAGGTGGTAAGGAAAGGTTCGTCGGTGAAAGGGATGAAAACCGCTTCGAGGCTAAGTCCTTTCGATTTGTGGATGGTCATCACGCGTACGGCGTCCTGCCCGTCAGGAGCGCATATGTACTTGCCGCTTCCTGTCTCATCCCACCACTTCACGAATCCGCGCAGAGAAGAGCCGTATTTCTCCTGCCATGCCAGCACCTGGTCGAGGAAGGCATGGATGAACGGGACATCGGCTTCAGCAAGGGCCAGTCCCGTGGTCGCGAGCAGACGCTCGCAGACTTCATAAACAGAGCCTCGCATATCCTGCGGATCAGGGAGTTCCAATCCTTCAGCCAGGAGCTGTCCCACAGGGTCGTCAGGCTCGACAAGGACATGCAGCAGCGCGACGGTACGCCGGATCAACGGAGATGAGGAGATAAGGAGAGAGTCTTCCGTAACCACATCTATACCATTGGCGATCAAATGATTGGCAACCTCCGCACCCTGGGAGTTCTTGCGCACGAGTATCGTCATGTCGCGATACATGAAACCCTGGTCGCAAAGGGCGCGGATATCGGAGAGCATACGGTCAAGGACTGCAGCGCGATAGTCTTCAGGCTCCAGGAAAGAGAGTTGCACCCGTCCTTCATGGGCGGAGGTTCTCTGGTCCGGAACTGCCTGCACACAATCCGCATAGATGGATTTCACCTGCTCCGCCACACCGGCGGGAGCATCGGCGGCAATGGCATCCGCCACCCCGGAGAACACCCGGTTGTTGAAATCCATTATGCTCCGGCCGCTGCGCCAGTTCTCCAGAAGGGTTGTCTCCCGCACGTTTTCGCGGCCCAGATCACTGACCATCAGACTGTCGAGCAGATGCCAGTCCGAGCCGCGCCAGCGGTAGATGGACTGCTTCACGTCGCCTACTATGAGGTTTTTATAACCCTGGGCTATGCTGTTTGAAAACAGGGGCTTGAAGTTACCCCACTGAAGCACCGAGGTGTCCTGCGACTCGTCGAGCATCAGATGGTCGTAGCGGTTGCCTATCTTCTCATAGACGAAGGGAGTGTCGTCGTCGTCGATGATGCGGCTAAGAAGGTCGGACGACTGGCTGAGCAGGACCACGTTGTTTTCCTGCAGATATTCGGAGAGGAAATGGAAGATGTCGGAATAAATGCCCAGCAGCGGCAGGTTGTCCCGCACCAGGACAGCGCTCCGGTAGGCTTTCCACGGCTCGCCGAAGAGCCTGAAGGCATCTTCTACGCAGGCTTCAAGCCCGGGACTCTCGAAGCCGTTCCAGCTTTCTTCCATCTTTTCACTCGGCTCGGGCAGCTTGTCGCCTGGCTTCCAGGACGCCCATTTCGCGAAGACCATGAAAGGACCGCGGCTCTTTCCCTTGAAGTCGGCAGGTCCGCGGCCTCCCGCTTCCATGGCCGCAAGGGCCCTTTTGCCAAGCTCCCTCAGACGTGCTTCAAACTGCGCTTTCAAAGCATCCAGCCTCTCGCCAAGCTTCCGGACCGCCTGCTTGTCGCCCATTATTGAACCTGGCATCGAGCGCATCTTCATCCGGAAGTCTTCCTTGAAAAAGAGGGACGCCATGTTGCGCAGCGGTTCGCGCACATTCCATCCCCGGCCGGACTCTATCAGTTCAAACGAGTAGTCCTGAAGCCAGGAGAGCAGTTCTTCGTTCTGAGGGTCGTCGAGGGCGTCGACAAGGCGGTCCACAGCCTGCTCCAGCGCTGAAGAAGTGTCGAGTTCCACCCGGTAGGAGGCATACTGCCCTATCTCCCGCGCAAAGGCACGCATGACGCTCTGGAAGAAGCGGTCTATTGTGCTGATGGAGAAGCAGGAATAGTCGTGCAGTATAAGGCTCAGGCGCCTGCGGGCTTCCTCAGCGCGCATGTCGCCCGAACGCGAAAGGTCGTAGAGGGTTTCTATGACCCGCTGCTTCATCTCGTCGGTCGCCTTGTTGGTGAAGGTGACGGCGAGGATATGCTTGTAGCTCTGCTCGTCGCCCGCGAGGAGCAGGTCGATGTACTCCCGGGTGAGGCGGTGCGTCTTTCCGCTTCCGGCCGATGCCCTGACTATGTTGACTACCGGTTGCATACCTTCCTGAAGTTACAGTATCCGCAGATGCGGTCGTTCGGGCAGTCTCCGGCAAAGGGAGTCTGCGGGTCGAAGATGGAAGCTATCAGTTCGCCCAGCCTGCGGGCGTACTCGTCCACGGCTTCAGGGGCCAGCGTGTGGGACGCCGGGGCCTGGGCGAAGAAGTCGCGGAGCGCATAGACACAGGGCTCGTAACGCACCCCTTTGGGAGCATCCTGCTGCTTTTCCATCAGCAGGGCGTAGAAATAGAGCTGGAAAGCGATATATGGACGGGTTTTCAGGGTCCTGTCGAACAGGCGTTCCACGGAACGGCAGTCGTCCTTCTTGTCGACCGTACCAGTCTTGTAGTCAACCACCCGGACTGCATCCGGAATATTGGCGTCGAGGCGGTCGATATATCCGAAAAGGCTCACCTTCCTGCCGTCGGGCAGAATAAGCGGAGCGGACTTCCTGACCTCGGCGCCCAGGAAGCGGAAGGGTGTCATGCCCGAATCAAGCTCAAGCGTCCTGTCGACGAAGCGCAGCACCAGGTTCACCAGTATCCTGTCCTCACCCTCGGGCTCTTCTATGCCTTCTTTGGCGAAAGCCATAGCCACCAGCTGCGACAGACCCTCCTTGTCGGCGCGTATCCGTTCGATGTCCGTCCGGTTGACCGTCTTCCCGGTAAATGGAGTATAGACTGCCTGCATCACGGAGTGGTAGATGGTGCCGAAACGGCTTGAGTCCACTTCCTCCACCACTTCGTCGCGTTCCTTGATACGCCGCACGTACTGGTAGTAGAACTTGAGCGGACAGTCGACGTAGGCGTTGAGCGAAGAGGCCGAGAAGACGCCGTCTCCCTTTATGAAGAGGTCTTCCAGCTCCTGCATCACCTGAGGAGTCTTCTCCACGGTGCGGACAGGATTCTGAGCCGCTGTGTCCGAGAGGGAATAAGTGGCCACCTTTTCGGTCACCGGCAGGTCGTAATGGTATTTCAGCTGCTTGATGTAGCGGCTCTCCTCCCCGCTCTGCAATCCTTCGGTGCGGGAGTCGTAGAGCAGATACACGCGCTCCGCCCTGCTGATGCTCCGGTAGAAATAATAGGCCCAGATGGCATCCTGCAGCTCGTAGGTCGGGAGGCCGAAGCCGAGGCGGAGGTTGTAGGGGATGAATGAGGAACTGACTGTCCGCGAAGGGAACTTGCCCTCCCCCACCGACAGCATGATGATGTTCTTGAAATCGAGGGCACGCGTCTCAAGCGGGCCCATGAGCTGCAGGCCGCTGAGCGGTTCGCCTTCGAACGGCACTGTCTCCGAGGCTGCAAGCCGGTGCAGGAGACGGAACCAGGTGCGCGCTTCCAGCCGGTCGAAATCCAGGGGCACGGAGGCCAGGTCGGCCGCCAGCTGGCTGCAGCGGCACAGGAACTCCCTTTCCAGAGGGGTCTGGAATGCCTGAAGACGGCTGATGACGGCCTGAAGGTAATCGTTAAACTGCGATGTCTTTTCTACGGGCACGAACAGTTCCGCAAACAGGGGTCCGAAGGAAGCGAGCCAGTCGGCATCCACGAAGATGCGGTTGCGGCTGCGTATCTCAGAGAGCATCTCCTTCACCACCCCTGCCTCGTCGGCGGCGGCGATGTACGGATGGTCGAGAAGGTCCAATACGTCGCGGTGATAGAAGCCCGTGACACCGGACTTGGTGCGGCGGTTCCCCTGAAGCCGTTCCAGTATGGAGACCAGCGAGTCCGCCTGCCCGGCCGACATGGGGTAGCCCATTGTGACGTTCACCCTCCCTATGCAGGAAGGGATTGCACCGAGCATGGGGAAGAGCAGGGTCTCGTCGGGGAGCACCACGGCTGTCTCCTCAGCCTCCTTCAGACGGCCTTCCGCATTCAGGTCCTCAAGTATCTGCATGACCTTGCGGGTCTGCCCTACAGACGAAGGGACGCGTATGACTTCCACGGCGGGCAGGCCTGATGGAGTAATGTCCGACAGAGCTGTGCGCGAGGGGAAGCGGGCCAGGTTGTCGCGGATGAAGAGTCCGGCCTTGTTGAACCTGTCGTGCAGCATGGGGCCTTCGAAATCCCAGAAGAAGTCGGCTTTGCCTTCTTTCTGCAATTCAGTAAGGAGAGCGGTCTCGCAGGCATTGAGGGCATTGAGGCCTATGAACACCACCTCGTCATACCGGGGCAGGAGTACGGTATCCGGGGCGATGGAGTCGACCACGCTGCGGTAGATCATTCCGGGATAGCCGAGCTTTTCCTGGAGGAGGGTGTTCCGGAACGAGTCATAAAGGGGGAGCAGGATGTTCCACAGCGCGGCAAAACCGCCCCTCACCCCGTCATGCCGGGCCTGACCAGTTTCGTCATGCCGGGCCTGACCCGGCATCCCGGCGAAGAAGCTGTTGCAGAACTCCGCTATCGCCGCCTTCTGCCTGTCGTTCAGGAAATCATAGTCCGACGACAGAGCCTTCAGCTCGCGCAGGTTCACGAGCATACGCCCCGCATCCACCCGATACTTGTCGATATCGTCGAAATCACTCAGGATCACGTCGCCCCAATAGATGAAATCGTCGAACGGTTCGGCCTGCCGGCCCTCATCTTCAAGAAGGCGGGCGTAGATGCGGTAAAGGATGTCGAGTGCCTGCACCCGGCCGACCGGTTTCAGGCCGGAGAGCTGCTGGAAAAGTCCGTCGATGGTCAGCAGGGCGGGTACGAAAAGAGGCTTCCCTGCCTGCTGTCCCAGATACTTACGAAAGAAAACGGAAGAGCGGCGGTTGGGAAACACGAAGCAAACCCGGTCGAGAGACTCCCGCCGGGCATACTTCGCCGCCACTGCTTCCAAAAACTTCATCGATTCCGTTGTATAAGCTTTTGCCGTAGTGGAATGGTATATGTCTATGAAACCCATAGCCACCCTCGGCTCTGTAAGAGGGAGGGGTCCAAAATCAGCTTGCTGATTTTAGGGAGGGGTCGCGCTTGCGCGACGGTTTCAGAGACATATACCTGGAACTAAAGGCAAAAGCGTTATCTATCATCAATATCCAGGTTTTTCCAGAAGTTTGAACATGTTCTTCTTGTAGGCTTCTACGCCAGGCTGGTTGAAGGGATTCACACCCAGCACATAGGCGCTGATGCCGCATACCACCTCGAAGAAGTAGAACAGAGAGCCCAGATTGTACTCGTCGAGACGCTCGATGTGGATGTCCATGTTGGGCACCCCGCCGTCGATGTGCGCCATCTTCGTCCCCAGCTGAGCCATTCTGTTGCAGTGCTCCACATGTTTGGCAGCCAAATAGTTGAGCCCGTCCAGATCCTGAGGGTCGGCAGGGATGGTCACCTCGCGGGAAGCGTTGTCGACCGTAATTACCGTCTCCATCAGGATGCGTTCGCCCTGCTGGATGTACTGGCCCATCGAGTGGAGGTCGGTCGTAAAGACAGCGGAAGCAGGGAATATGCCCTTGCCGTCCTTGCCTTCGCTCTCACCGAAGAGCTGCTTGAGCCACTCTCCAAGATACTGCAGCTTCGGATTGAAGCTTGCGTAGATCTCAATCTTCTTTCCGGCATCGTAAAGGAGATTGCGCATGGCCGCATAGCGGACGGCAGGGTTGTCGTCGCTGCGCTCGGAAAGAGCCTTCTCGGCATCCTTCGCACCACGCACCATGGCCTCGATGTCGAAGCCCGCAAGGGCGATGGGCACCAGGCCGACCGGCGTGAGCACCGAGAAGCGGCCGCCGATGTTGTCTTCGATCACGAAGGTCTGGTAGCCTTCCTGGTTCGAGAGCGACTTGAGGGCGCCACGGGCCTTGTCGGTGATGGCGACAATGCGTTCGCAGGCATCTTTCTTGCCGTAGGTCTTCTCCAGATGGTCCTTCACCAGACGGAAGGCCACCGCAGGCTCGGTGGTCGTGCCGCTCTTCGAGATCACCACGCAGGCTGTGTTGCGCTGGGATACGAGGTCGAGCAGTTCTGCCGTATAGTCTTCCGAAAGGTTTTCGCCCGCGAAGACCACCTGGGGGCCGTGACCGCCCATCTCACGGGCGAAAGAATGGCTGAGAGCCTCGATGGCCGCCTTGGCCCCGAGGTAAGAGCCACCGATACCGATGACCACCACCAGGTCTACCTCCTTCCCTATCCAGCGGTCGACCACTCCGAGGCAGGCTTCGATCTCGGCCTTGCCTGTCGAGGAAGGCAGATGCTGCCAACCCAGGAAATCATTGCCGGCTCCGCTCTCTTCCTGCAGCACAACCTGCGCCGCACGGGCCTTTTTCAGATATTCATTGAATTGCTCCTTGCTGACGAAGGAGTCACATCCTTGCAAGTCTACTTTTACCATTGGTTTTTATGTTTAATGTTTGTATGTCAATATGAATCTTACAAATATACGAATTGTCAGGAAATATTGGAATAGTCGCGGTAGCTTTCGTCGAAACGCAGCTCCCGGAGCTGAGCCTCGAGCAGCCTGTTCTCAGGTTTTTCAAGCAGCGGATCGTCGGAAAGTATCTCTTCCCCCAGTTCCCGTGCCTCCACCAGCGTAGGAGAGTCCTTCGCCAGGTCGGCAATGTGCAGGTCGAAGGCAAGGCCGCTCTGACGCGTGCCCTCGAAATCGCCGGGACCACGCATCTTGAGGTCGGCCTCCGCCAGCTCGAAGCCGTCGCTGGTGGCGCACATCAGCTCGATACGCTGCCGCGACTCGTTGCTCAGCTTGTAGCCCGTCATCAGTATGCAATATGATTTCTCAGCGCCGCGCCCCACGCGACCGCGAAGCTGGTGAAGCTGGGAGAGGCCGAAGCGCTCGGCGCTCTCGATCACCATCACCGAGGCATTGGGCACGTCGACACCCACCTCTATGACCGAAGTGGCCACCAGTATGTGCGCCCGCCCCCTGGCGAAGAGATCCATGTCATAGGCCTTGTTCTCGGCCTTCTGCTGCCCGTGGACCACCGCGGTTACGTATCTGGGGGCGGGAAAAGCTTCAGTGATATGGAGATAGCCCTCCTCAAGGTTCTTGTAGTCCATCTTCTCCGACTCCTTGATCAGGGGATAGACCACGAACACCTGCCTGCCCTGGTCTATCTGGGCCCGCATGAAATTGAACAGGTCGCCACGGCGGTTCTCGGTCCAGTGGACCGTCTCCACAGGCTTGCGGCCGGGAGGCAGTT
>CAJONI010000059.1 GCA_905235995.1 uncultured Bacteroidales bacterium | reverse complement strand
TAATCCTCCGGCGTCTTGCCTTCTGCCAGGTTTGCCCTGCCGAACATGATGTTACCTGCAAATCCGGGATGGCAATGCGCTTCCAGAAATCCCGGATAAATGGAATTGCTTCCATAATCCAAAACCATGGTCTTATCCGCCTGAAGTTTCATGGCAGCATCCTTGCTTCCGACATATATGATTTTTCCATCGGCCACCGCTATAGCCTCGGCATAGGGCTTGAACTCATCCATTGTGATGACATTCCCAAGAATTATTTTCTCTGCTTTCATAATTACAATGTTTATTTCGTTTCCCTGATGGTTCCCTTCACATCTTTCTCAATCTCGGAGTACAAAGCCTGCACTTCGCTTGCCGTGTACCCGGACTCATCGAAGCTCTTTGAAAAAGTCACTTTGATGCTGGCAAGCCGTCCGGCCGCTCTCCTGTTCCGCCTGAGGTCGTGCCCGGTAAGGAGGATATAGTCGCACAAGGTATCTCCCATAAACCAGAACAAGACAAAAAACAGTTCGCGCGGGACCTCGTCAAAACCTTGCGAGAACCAGAGCAAAAAGCCCGAAAGGACCAGACCGACAATCATGATGACAAAGCGCTTCGTATGCCGTTTCTCATCCTTTTCCACCATGCCCAGTTTGTATGCATAATACTCCCGGATGACCGCCTCGATGCACTTTCTCTCCTCTTCCGTCAGACAATCCTCAATGATATTCAGCACTATCGGGCACTCGGGAGGAAGGACCTCAGCCCCCGATTCAAGATAGTCTGTGAAATCCGGGGTCGGCGTCTCATAGCGCTTGGCGCTGAGGGGGTTGACGATATCGTAAAAAGATGATATCTTACATGGGAATGTGGCTATCCCGTTACTGATAAAATCCCTGTGAAGCAGATAGTCCAAGTGCCCTTTCCTGGACTCGAATAAATTGACAATCCTTTTTTTCATGGCTGCCCGACCTTCTCACTATCCGTCACGAAACAGGCCACCAGCCCGTAGGTGATGGTGGGCCGGATCCATATCTCAACCATCAGATAAGTGGAATACTCATTTATGGGTTCGATGAAAATATCAATGTTATAGAATATCGCTATCAGGATATCGACGACGAGTATCAGCCACAGGTTGTTCTTGGAGTAGGCTTTCCAATCCTTGCGTGCATAGAAGTAAGTAAGCAGGACAAGAAGTGCGACCGAAAGGGTAAGGCACACCAGGTGGAGCGGATAATTGGCCAGCGGCGGGGCAAAGAGGATGTCTCGCAGCAGCACCGTAATACCCACATTCACGGTACACCAATAATAAAACTGCCTGGTCGTGATGCCCCGATTGAAAAAGTACATCCACATCAATACCACACAGGCTACGTAGAAAACATTGAGCACCAGTTCGGGCCACGTCTCCCGCAGGCCCAGCCGCCACACGCCGTAAAGCACCATCCCCACGGATAAGACCGCGGCTATGATGGTGACAAGGATATTGACGATGTCCGACTTTTTCTTGAATCTCATTTCCATGACTATGTCGATTTATTTATTGTCTATGATATGCAGGTCCCGCTGAGGGAACGGTATGGTGATGTCGTTATCTTTCAGAATCTTGTAGATGACCTCTTTGCAGCGGTACACGTATTCAAACTGCTCAGCCACCAGCACGTACTGCCAGACGGCCACGTCCACGGAGCTTTCTCCAAAGTCGTCGAAGTGGATGTCAAAGCCGTACACGGGCTCAACGATATCGCGGCCGTAGGAGTCTTTTGTCCTAAGCACTTGCAAGCCATTTTCCAGCGCGACCCTGACCTTTTGGAAATCCGTACCATAAGCCACTCCCACCTTGACAATGGTCAGCTCGTAGGAATTGTTGCGGGTAAGGTTGGTGAAGCTTTTGCCGAACAGCGAGGAGTTGAGGAAGGCAACCTGGGTGCCGTAAAGAGTCTCCACCATGGTGGTCTGGTAACTGATATCCGTCACCTTGCCGCGTACGCCGTCGCAATCAATCCAGTCTCCTACCCGCAGACGGCCGCCCATGAGCTGGATACCGTAAACGAAGTTATTGATGATATCCTTCAGGGCCAGACCGATACCGGCGGAGAGTCCACCGGCGATGAGTCCAAGGGAGCCGGTGGGGATATTCAAGGTTATGATCACGAGGTCCGCATAGACAAACCAGATGAACACGGTGATGAGGCTGTTGCCCAGCGACAGGTTGATTTCGTTGCTGCGCACGGTCTTCCTGTTGTATTTGCGCAGGAAACGACGGTACTTGACATTCTGCCAGATGTTGTGGATTGCCTTGTCAGAGTACCGGAACACGTAGAACATGGCTGTCAGGAACAGCAGGCTGTGCAGCGAAATCCGGAAACCGTCAGGTCCGCCCTGACGGAAGAAGGGTTCTTCGAAAATATGATTGTACAGGTCATTGAACTCAAAGATGCTAAATGCCCAGTTTATGCATGCGGGGATGGAACTCAACACCATCAGCGGAATCACGACATCCCTGACAAGGTCATAGAACCATGTGGCTCCGAAAAGAAGCCGCTCCTTGGCCGGCCCTGTCACGTAGGTGATCCTGGCCCTGTAGGCCGCCAGCCTCTTGTCCAGCCGCTTCTCCTTGTATAGGAGCGTCAGGGCCCACACGGAGGCAATTGCAAGTATGAGCGCCAGCTGGAAGTACCACCAGGCCAGGACTATCAGCCCCATGAAAACATAACCGACCAAACTGATGATCATGGCAATGGCAGTGACGCCGAAGGAAACCCATCCAATCACCACATCGGTCCGGTCTGTCTTTTCGCTGCTTCGCAAATTGGCAATCAACTGCCAGAGAGCCATTGCCAGGAGCAGCGGAGGGAAGAAGAAATTCAAGAAGGCATTGGGCACGAACAGCACCCGGCAGCTGATCACGAACATTGCCGTGAAAATAGTGGGCAGGTATATCCGGACACTATACTTGAGCTTTGCGGGCTGCAGGCGTATGAGCAGGGCCGTATTGATGGCCATGAGCAACCCGATGAAGGTATGCATGATGCTGATACTCTTGCGCACGATATCGTCTTCAGTGCTCTCGTAGCTGAGGATAATGAAAAGCACGCAGCCCAGCAACAGCGCCAGATAAAGTTTCTGCTCCCTGACGACATTATTTCCTATCGGTTTCACGAAACGATAGACAGGCAGCAGAAGAAGGGCCGAAAGGCCCCAGAGGATGAAGAACGCCACGAAATAAATGAACAACCAGAAGACCTTCGCCGAGTTGGTCAGCTGATTGTCATTGGCAATATCTTCCATATTATAGTCGATCGGTTCGTCGCCGAACACTTTTTGCAGAAAAGAGAAGCTGTATTTTTCTCCCATGGCCCTAATGGCCTCGTTCCAGTACTCAGCGGGACTGTCCAGGATGGTCCTCCAGGGTGTCTGTCCCTCCACAAACACTTTGCTCTCGAGGATATCATAGTAATCCCTGGCATAATTGTACGATTCTTCCATGCGCAACTGCGCCTCCCGGTAATGGATGCTGTCGGCCATTGCCATCTCACGGGAAGCGGCAAACATTTTCAGCAGTTCGGATGCGTAGAAAAGGCAGGTGTCCCGGTCTATCTGTCCCTGTTCGCTCAGGATGAAGGGCGGTACAGTCTCCCCCTCCGCAGCCAATGTGTCCTGCACTGCCTCCGCCATGGAAAGTATCATCTCCACCTGCTCCTGCAGCTCCTGCTGAAGGAGGCTCTCGTTCTCAAGCAGATGGGCGTCCAGGGTATCGTTGTGATAGGCCAGACTGTCGGGCACGACTTCCATCTCTTTCAGTTCGGGAGGAAGGCGGCGGAGCGACTCGATCAGGCGGGCGTAGCGCTTGATCTCAATGTCCAGTTGGGACACGACTTGGTCGTAGGGCGTGCGGTTCTTGTTGAAATCGTTGAATTCCTCGCTTACTTTTTCCAGCGCATAACTGATGTCGAAGGTATAATCCTGCTTCTGTGAATACAGCATCAGCGACAAGTCGTTGCACTTTTTTGCGATATCCACCATCTTCCGGTGCTGGTCTTCGTATTTTTCCTGCAACTTCAGCTGGGTCCGGGATTTCTGCCGAAAATCATGAGAGAGTTCCCGGCGCAGGTTGGACAGCGTAGCGTCCAGGTCCATCCCCGTAAAGACTGCCATGGCCGGTACCGCCACGGAGAAAAGTGCCACAAGTATGATCAGGAGTTTGCGTTGTTTCGTATTATGCCGGACAGGATGATCGGATTTGCCGGATTCTTTCATGAGCGTCAGTATATTTATACAAAATTACATAAAATCGATAAAATTTGTACCTTTAAATTCTGAAAACCAAAAAGACTTACCCATGAAAAGAATCATCATCCTCAGCCTCATGGCTGCCGTCCTGCTTACCGGATGCAAGCAATGCCCTGCACAGGAGCCTGTTCGCAAGATGCCCGTGGGCGTGCAGCTTTACAGCGTGCGCACCGACCTCGCCCAGGATTTCTACGGAACGCTGAAGAAGGTCAGCGAAATGGGCTACCAGGGCGTGGAGTTCTACGGCGAATACTATGGCCACACCCCCACCGAAGTCAAGCGCATGTGCGCCGAACTGGGCCTGATCCCCTTCTCGAACCATGTGCCCTTCGACCAGCTGATGAACGACATCGACAAGGTGATCGAGGAAAACACGATAATCGGCGTCCAGTATATAGTCTTCCCCTACATGGATACGCCCAGCCGCCCCGGAGTCGACCCTGAGAAGTTCAAGGAAACAGTGGCCCGCATCGCCGAGGCCGGAACCCGCGTCAACGAAGCAGGCTTCATCCTCCTCTACCACAACCACGACTTCGAGTTCGCTCCCCTCCCCGACGGAACCCCCGGCCACGACTTTATCTTCGACACCACGCCCGAGGACCTTGTCCAGATGGAGCTCGACGTCTGCTGGGCTGACTTCGCAGGCTTCAATCCCGCTGAAAGGATAGTCAAGTATGCCGGAAGGACCCCCGTCGTCCACATGAAGGACTACTACCTTGAAGGCAAGCTCTCGGGCGATCCCTACGCCCTGATCGGCATCGATTCCTCCAACGCCACGGAGAGCGAAGGCAAGTTCGAGTTCCGGCCCCTCGGCGAAGGCGTGGTCGACATCCCTGCGGTGATCAAGGCCGCGGCCGAATCGGGCGCGCGCTGGATCTGTGTCGAGCAGGACGAGCCCTCCGCGGCAGATGAAGGCGACCGCTTCGCCGGCATCGCTCGCAGCGCACAGTACCTCCGCGAGAAGGGTCTGCTGTAAGACTAGAACTTCCACCTGATACCCAGGACGACGATACGCCGGTTCCTGCGCACCTCCTCTACCCAGAACTCCTGAGTCTCTTCCGACAAAAAACTGGTCTCCGTAGGCGTGTCCAGCAGGTCGCGCCCCTTCAGGTAAAGCGTGAATTTCTTGAAATCCTTCTGGACGAAGGCGTTCAGGGCGCAATACTGCTTGAAGATGGTGAAGAAGGGGCCACCTTGCTCTGGTATTTGGCGTCGACTCCCGCGCTCCATCCTTTGCCAAATTTGGCGGTGATGTCGGCCGTCAGCTTCCAGTCGAAACTGTTCTTTACGGCGCCGTCGCTCTTGGCAATGCGCCTGGACTGGTTGTAGGTCACGGCGGTGTTTGCCGTGATCACCTTTCCGCGCCAGCCAAGGGACTGGGAAAGACCCACAGAACGGCTGTCAGCCGAATTCAGCCATTCGAACACCTTGTACTCGCGGTCCTCGATGACCTTGTTCGACCAGGTCTGGTCGATCTCATTCTCCACATACTTGTAGGAGACCCCGGTCTTCGAGACGAAGCGCTTGTATTTTAGCTCATAGTCAAGCCCATACAGCTGCGTCTCCGGCGACTTGAGGTGCTCGTTCCCCCGGTACAGCTGGTCCAGATATCCCGCGGTGCGGTCGTACCAGCAAATCTTGAGGTAATCGGGATGGCTTACGCTCAGCTCGTTCCTGAGATTGAGGGAATGGACGGAAGAAATGGCCCATCTCACATTGCCCTTGCCGACCGGATATACCCCCTTGAGGTTCAGCGGCTGCTCATGGGTGTCGTCATTCAGGCGACGGGCATACAGCTGGCAGGCATAGTCGGCGTGGGCCTCGACGCTCTTCCACTTGAAGTCGGCGGTAAGATAAGGAGATGCCAGCACGCTCAGGTAGTCGAAAGTCTCCCTCAGTCTTGTGGAATCCCGCCATTCTCCTTTGGAGGGATCATCGACCGACATGTCCACGCGGGTGGCTCCGCTGTTTTCGTCAAGGGCGTGCTTGACGGACAGGCGGAAGCCGGGGGCATATTTCAGCTTGACGGCTTCGTCGAGGACGGTCCTTTGCAGATGGATGTCCCCATCCAGGTTAAGGTCAAGGCTCCGCGGGGTGATGCGGTATTCCCAGGCATAGCCATGGAAATCATCGATGTCAATGGCCGCCGCCCCACCGCGTTCCGCATCCTCGTCGCTCTTGAACACTATCCAGGTATTTACCCTGTCGCTTGCTATGGCCTGGAGATTGATGGAACTCTCAAGGACGCTGCGGGAATTGAAACTGCGATAGGTCTTCAGCCCGGTCTCCATCCTGATCTCGTCCCTCCTGGGGATTTCATAGTAATAGGAAAACTCTTCCACCTCCTCCTCGCTCCCGGAGCCATTCAGGGAATGGTTACTGGCCCTGTCGTTGGTATACTTGAGAAGAATCCAGGTGGAATAGTTCCTGTCGCTGGAAGGAGTCCATTTGAAATCCGACCTGGCGCTGAAGGTGAGGGGCCCGGTGGATGCCGCCTTGTAGACTATTCCCATTTTCCCGTTCTTGTACGACATACGGGCATTGTCGGTGGTATTGGGCTCATATTTCCCTTCCACTACCGTGTTCCATTTGAACGTCCGGGTATCGTAGTTCAAACGGAAGACTCCCTGGGAGAGACCGTGATACATGGGCGCGTAGTCATTGACGATACTGCCTTCCATCCCTCCAAGGCCTCCCGACAGGTCGACGCTGCCAGACCACTGCGCCCGCAAGGGAACGCAGCAAAGCAGGAAGGCGAAGAGTACTGACGAGAACTTCCTTATCATGCGCACTCAGTAGATTCTACAAATTTACAATTTTTTCGCCGTATTTCCACAATCTTTCGCACAAAGCGCTCAGGGGAGTCCGAGGGGATCCGCCCCCTCGGTAAAAAAAGCGCACAGCCTGCTGTGCGCGCTCCACAAAAAAAGCAGGCTTTTGAGCCTGCTTTTTTGTGGAGCATAGGGGATTCGAACCCCTGACCTATAGATTGCGAACCTATCGCTCTACCAACTGAGCTAATACCCCGTTTTGCGGACTGCAAAAATAAGGGATTTCTCGCAAACGGGCAAGAAATCCCCCAAAATTTTTCCGAAGCCAGGAAGGCCTAGCCCAAGTCCTTGACAAACGTGTGGATGCGGCGCATCTGCTGCGGGATGCGGATGTGCTGAGGGCACTTGGGAATGCACTCGTTGCACTGGGTGCAGTAGGATGCGTCGGCTTCCGTGAGAGTCGCGTAGCGCTTGAGGAATTCCTTGCGGTTCTCCTTGTATTCCTTCGCTTTCCTGTTGGTCGGGTCGGGCAGCCTGAGTTCGTCGCTCATGGCGTTGTAGACTCCGAAGACACCCGGGATGTCCACTCCGTGCGGGCAGGGCATGCAATAACGGCAGGCCGTGCAGGGGATGTGCGGGTTGGCGTTGTAGAGCCGCGCAAGGTCGGCCATGAAGGCGTTGTCGTCTTCGCCGAATGCCTGGAAATGACTGAAGGTCTGGACATTTTCCATAAGCTGGCCCATGGTCGACATGCCGCTGAGGCAGCACATCACTCCGGGGAAGCTCGAAGCGAAGGTCAGCGCCGCGCCTGCCGGAGTGAGCCGGGGGAAGCGCTCCTGGATCCTGCTCTTGATGCCCGCCGGCACGTTGGCCAGCGCACCGCCGCGGATGGGCTCCATGATGACCACGGGAATACCCTTGGCGACCAGCATCTTATAGAGCGTTTCGGAGTCGCAGGGCTCGCTGCTGCCCTCCAGGGGCATTTCCTTCCAGTCCACGTAGTTCAGCTGGATCTGGACGAACTCCCACTTATAGGGCAGTTCCAGCAGCTGGCGCAGCCCCTCGTTCGAACCGTGGAAGGAGAAGCCGAGGTGGCGGATGGTCCCTTTCCTGCGAAGCTCCAGGAGATAATCGATCAGCTTGTTGTCCTTGTAGCGGTGGTTGAAGTCTTCGACGCCGCTGAGCGAATGGAGAAGGAAGTAGTCGAAGTAGTCGGTACGCAGGTTCTTGAGCGAATTGGCGAACATCTGCTTGCAGGCGGACAGGTCGGCGGTGCTGAAGTTCGACATCTTGGTGGCAAGGAGATAGTCCTTGCGCTTGTGGCGGGACAGGGCCTCGCCGGTCGCGCGCTCGGAGTCTCCGTAGGCGGGGGCGGTGTCGAAATAGTTGATTCCGTGCTCGAGGGCGTAGTCGATCATGCGGTTGACCGCGTCCTGGTCGAGCTCCCTGCGACGGCCGGTCCCGGGTTTCTGAGGGAAGCGCATGCAACCCATGCCCAGAACCCCGACGGTGTCGCCCAGCGACTTCCAGCTGCGGGTGATGATTTTGTCGCCTGGGGCGGGAATACCGCCCTGCAGACCTGAAACGAGGCCGGCGGCGCGAAGCGGCGCGGCGGCCATGGAACTGCCTGCCGCCAGGCCCGCTCCGGCGAGCATCATGGCGCGTATGGCATCACGACGGCTCATGTTCTTGTTCTCCATATCTGTAAAAGTTTGAGGGCAAAGGTACAAAATTTTGAATATCCAAGCTTTTTCGTTAATTTTGATAGATATAATTGAAAGAATCATGAAAAAGTCCGTCTTGCTGATGCTCTTCTGCCTGGCCGCGCTTGCCGCCCAGGCACAGATATGGAAACCCGTCGAAGGACCGATCGCCACGCCCTGGGCCGAAAAGGTGGATCCTTCCGCTCCCCTGCCCGAATATCCCCGCCCGCTGATGCAGCGCGACGCATGGGTGAACCTCAACGGCATGTGGGACTACGCCGTACTTCCTCGCGACGCCGCCTTCACGGTGCCAGACGGACAGATACTCGTCCCCTACTGCATAGAATCATGCCTCTCCGGAGTGGGCCGCAAGGTCACCCCTGAAGAGAGCCTGTGGTACCGCCGAAGCTTCAACGTGCCCAAGGCATGGAAGGGCAGGCGCGTGCTGCTGCACTTCGGAGCTGTGGACTGGCAGGCCGACGTGTGGGTCAATGACATCAAGGTAGGCACGCATACCGGAGGTTACACCCCCTTCAGCTTCGATGTCACCGACGCCCTGACCGGCGGCGCCAACACCCTCACGGTACGCGTGTGGGACGGCACCGACTCCGGCTTCCAGCCCCGCGGAAAGCAGCAGAAAGAGCCCGAAGGCATCTGGTACACCGCCGTCACCGGCATATGGCAGACAGTCTGGATGGAGCCCGTGGCCAGCGAGCACATGGCTTCACTCCGCACCACTCCCGACCTTGAGAACGGCAGCATACGCGTGAAGGCCGAAGGTGTGTGCCGCGGCATTGTCGAGGCCACCCTTCTCGCCGACGGCAGAAAGATCGCGGTCGCCCGGGCCGTCGCCGTACAGGAAGCCGAACTCAAGGTGCCCCAGGCGCATCTCTGGTCGCCCGAAGACCCCTATCTCTACGACCTGGAGGTCAGCCTGACGGTCGACGGAAAGGTGGTCGACCGTGTGCGCAGCTACTGCGCCATGAGGGAAGTGGGCACCGCCCGCGATGCACAGGGCATACTCCGCATGACCCTCAACGGAAAGCCCATCTTCATGTACGGCCCGCTCGACCAGGGCTGGTGGCCCGACGGCCTGTACACCGCCCCGACCGACGAAGCCCTCGCCTTCGACGTGCAGAAAACCAAGGACTGGGGCTTCAACCTCATCCGCAAGCACGTGAAGGTGGAGCCGGCACGCTGGTACTACCACTGCGACCGCCTCGGAATCCTCGTGTGGCAGGACATGCCCAGCGGCGACCTGCACGGCCCCTGGGAGAGCAACCGCTGGTTCCAGGGCAATGAATTCGAACGAAGCGCCGCATCCGAAGCCTGCTACCGCAAGGAGTGGCGCGAGATAATGGACTGCCTCTACAGCCAGCCCTGCATCGTGGTCTGGGTACCCTTCAACGAAGGCTGGGGCCAGTTCAAGACAGCCGAGATCACGGCCTGGACCAAGCAGCACGATCCCACCCGCCTGGTCAATTCCGCCAGCGGCGGCAACCATTTCCTCCGCGTAGGCGACATACTCGACCTGCACAACTACCCGCAGCCGTCGATGTACCTGTTCGACACGAGGAGGGTAAACGTCCTGGGCGAATACGGCGGCATAGGCATGCCGGTGGAAGGCCATCTCTGGCAGCCCGACCGCAACTGGGGCTACGTCAAGTTCACCAGCCCGGAGGAAGTGACCGACGAGTATGTGAAGTACGCCCTCCAGCTGAAGGACATGGTGGCGCGCGGCTTCTCCGCGGCAGTCTACACCCAGACCACCGACGTGGAGATAGAGGTCAACGGCCTGATGACCTACGACCGTAAGGTCGACAAGGTGGACATCCCCCGCATACGCGAAGTCAATCAACAGGTAATCAACGCATTGAAATAGTGAGACGCACATTGTCGTTCCTTGGGATGAACTTCAGTAAACTCAAACTCAAGCTGTGCCTGGCGCTTGCGCTGCTGCTCATTCCGTGGGCGGCAGCCTTCGCGCAGGCCGATTCCACAAAGCTCAACAGCCTCACCATAGGGCTCAACCTCAAGGCCCACGGCGAGGTGATCTCGGGAGGCCTGCCGGCAGACGATGCCAAACAGTCGAAAAACAGCACGGCCTTCATCCTCGGACGTACTCGCATCCTGGCCAATTACAGCCGGCCCGGCCTGGAAGTCCACACGGTCCTGCAGAACCTGGCCGTCTGGGGCACGAGCGGCAACCAGGCCCTGAAGCTCTACGAGGGCTGGGCAAAGCTGACTTCCCGCACCGGACTGTTCGCCCAGATCGGAAGGATAGCGCTGTCGTACGACGACGAGCGCATCATAGGCCCCAACGACTTCGCCATGGCCGCCTTTTCGCACGACGCTCTGAGGCTTGGCTACGAGGGAAAGGGCCATAGACTGCACACCGTCCTGGCCTTCAACCAGAACGAATCCAACGTCTACTCTGATTCCTACTACGTGAACGGTGCGCAGCTGTACAAGAACATGCAGATGCTTTGGTACCACTACGATGTACCGGTCTTTCCCTTGGGGGTTTCGCTTCTCTTCATGAACTTCGGCCTTCAGAGCGGCCTGACCGACAGCGAGACCAATCCGCCGAAGACCGTATACCAGCAGATGTTCGGAGGCTACCTGACCTACACCCCGGAACGCTTCTCGATCGAGGCCTCATATTACCGGCAGACAGGCAGGTTCGTCGATGTCAGATACATGCAATCGGGAGCCATCGATGCATGGATGGCGGCGGTGAAGGCTTCCGCCAAAGTCTCGGACATTTTCGGCCTTGCCCTTGGATACGATTTCCTGAGCGGTGATGACTACGTGGTCGTGCCGGATCCGGGGAACATCGGCACAGTGTGGCGGGATGCGACCCGGGGCTTCTCGCCCCTGTATGGTTCCAGGACGAAATTCTACGGCCTGCTCGACTATTTCTACCAGAGCGCCTATATCCACGGCTTCACCCCCGGCCTGCAGAACGCCTACGCCACTTTCAACCTGACGCCCGGATCAAAGTTCAGCGGCAGCGCCACCTACCATTACCTGGCCGTGGCCACCAAACTGAAAGACCTGAGCAGCACCCTCGGCCACAGCATGGACCTGCAGCTCAGCTACAGCTTTACCAAAGACATATCCCTTTCCGCAGGCTACACCCTTATGCTCGGCACTGAGACCATGGACAGGCTTAAGCAGGGACTGGGGAGCAGGCATTCCCATTGGGGCTGGTTCACACTGACCATCTCCCCCAGCCTGTTCAATTTCAAGTGGTGACGACTGAAAAAACGCAGATTATGGAAAAGAAGTTTTTGACCATACCCTACGAGGAATATACATCCATCGAAGAACTCGATAAGAAGGACCGTTCACTCATGACGGCGGCCATCGATGCCCTGAAAGGCTCCTACGCACCGTATTCCCACTACAACGTGGGCGCCGCCGTGCGCCTGGCCGACGGAACCGTCGTCAAGGGGGCCAACCAGGAGAACGCCGCCTTCCCCTCCGGCCTCTGCGCTGAACGGACGGCCCTCTTTGCGGCCGGAGCCCAGCATCCCGGCGTTGGGGTGGTCTCCCTGGCGGTGGTCTGTTCGCAGAACGGACGGCTGATGCCCAATCCCGGCTCGCCCTGCGGCGCCTGCAGGCAGGTGATGGCGCAGTACGAGCGTGAGGCGGGAGTGCCCATGCGCATACTGCTGGGCAGTGGCGGCCCCGTCCTCGCCTTCGACGGCGTGGAGTCGCTCATGCCATTGGTGTTCAGCGATTTATAAAAAAGAAAAAAGGGTAAGCTTGATATATCGCACCGCTACAACCACCTACCCTTGCTGCCTTCCGACCCTGGGGGAGTTCAGTGGGAGCTGG
>CAJONI010000058.1 GCA_905235995.1 uncultured Bacteroidales bacterium | reverse complement strand
GAGATCCCGGGTCAAGCCCGGGATGACGGAAGGGGTGCACCAACGATGGCGACAATGGTGCACCAACGATGGTGACAAGGGCGTAGCGGCGGGCGTGGGTTGGCCTGGTGGAGCGGCACGGTTCTTTTCGGGACAGCGCTTGCGCTGGCACGAAAAAGGTTCTGCCGCGCGACGGAAAAGCCCGCCTAAGCGGAGCCCGTCAGTTCTTGACCCAGTTGAAACGCTCCCAGATGCAGCGGGGTATGAGCTTCCATCCCAGCACCAACATGCGGAAGCGCCAGTCGAAGGTGTAGATGCGCTTCTTCTTTTCGATGGCCTTGACTATGTGCTTGCCGGCAGTCTCCGTGGTCATGGCCATGGGATAGGCCTTCTCCGGATTCAGGAGCGGGGTGAGGACGAAGCCCGGGCGGATGTCGGTGAACTGCACGGGAATCTTTTCCATGTTGCAGAGCTGCACCAGGGCCGAGATGTAGGTCTGAAGCATCCTCTTGGTGGCGGAATAGGCCGGAGCGGTCCCCATGCCAGCGGTTCCGGCTATCGACGTGATGACAGCCACGTGCGCCTTGTGTGCGGGCGTATAGATGTCCTTTTGGTTGCGGACAAAATTCAGGAAATGGTCCACGATCCTGACCATGCCTTCGCAGTTGGTCCTGACAGTGCGGATTTCCTTCTCCAGGTCCAGCTCCCGGTTCTGGTAGCCCACGCCAGAGACGTGGAAGAGCAGGTCGGGCGCGCCCATCTCCTCGATGAGCGAGTCCAGCGCAGCGGTCGCTTCAGGTGTCGTGATGTCCATCGTGGCGATATGGACTTTATCTTTTCCAAGCTCCTGCTGGAGGGCTTCCAGAGCGTCGCGGCGCCTTCCAGTAGCGCCTATGGTCCAGCCTTTTCCGGCCAGTCGGACCGCCACCTCGCGCCCGAGGCCTGAAGTGGCACCAATGATGATGGCTTTCATGGACATGAATGTTGAAACAGATTATTCAGTGTCGGCGATGGTGACCACAGGGCCGAACCACCTGTCGAGAGTCTCCTCTACCTTGAGCTGGATCCGGGGCGTGATGTGTTTGCCTATGCGATTGAGAATCCAGGCGGCCACGCCTACGTCGTCCAGCACTCCGAACCACTTCATCATCTTGCGGGGGAGCAGGTCGTGCGGCACTACGATGTACACTATGCCGGCATAGACCAGCGCCTTCTCAGTGACCGAAAGGCCACCTTCCTGCATCACGTAATAGAACTGCAGGACGACGCGTGAACCGGCGCGCCCGGCCCGCCTGGAATAGCTCACGATGCCGCTCCAGGCGTTCTGTGCCCGCCGTTTCCAGTCCACGTCTTTCAGCAGCCTTACCAGTCCTTTGACCGGCCGCTTGAGGATGGAGTACAGGAGTATGAGAAGACAGGTGATTATCATCTGGCGTCCTATCGCACTACCTGAGTGAATTCCGGGGCCTGGCCTTCGACGGCCTTGACGTAGACCTTCATCTCGCGGACGGGCATGTCGGGCATGTCTTCGCGGGGAAGGTTGACGGCGGTGAAAAGGTATTCCGTGCCGTCGGGAATCTCGCGCGAGGATACCATCGTCGCCATTGCTTTGATCATCGGATAGCCTCCGACGGCAGCGTCGAAGATGGCGGCCTCCTCTTCCGAAGCAGGGTGCTGCTCGGGGAAGTCCTGCAGAGGGGTGAAGTCGCCCTTGATGAAACCGTTTTCCTTCAGGAACATGTCGATTTCGGCAGGAGCCGCCGCAATGCGGGCTGCACGGACGCCGTAGCCGGGCAGTACCTGCGCGTCGGGGAGTTTCTCGGCGATGGCTTTGACGCTGGCGTCAAGGCCGCCGCTGCCGAAGGTGCAGAACGGCACTACCTTCTTGCCTGCGAAATCCTGGTTTGCGAGGAGCGTTGCGAGAGGCTGGGCATAGGTGCCGAACCATATAGGGTAGCCGAGGAAGATGATGTCGTAGGACGAGATGTCGGAGGCCAGCGGCTGGAGTTCGGGAAGGACGGCCCCTTCGCGTTCCTCACGGCTGCGTGCTATGGTTGCGGCATAGTCGCCGTCGTATGCATTGACAGGCACGATCGCTTCGATGTCGGCGCCCAGCCTGGCCTGTATCTCTTCGGCTACGGCCTTCGTCGTACCGTTCTGCGAGAAGTAGAGCACAAGGACCTTCGGGGCTTTTTCATTGTTGCAGGCCACGGCCAGAAGCAGTATGGCCGACATGAGGAATGGTTTCAAGGTTTTCATGGATAAGGTTTTTATTTATGTTCCAAAGATAAAGCATTATTTCTATTTTTGTAAGATACAATGCAAAAAAGTCCTATGAAAAGAATCCTTCCACTGCTTATGCTCCTTCTGGCTTCGTGTACGGCCACACCTTCGCGCCTGAACCTTTCCGAGGGAGAGGGCTGGACCTCGTCCAAGATCTATTCCGATTTCGAGATTACCGGCCAGGCCCGCACTGAAGATGCCGCGCAGGCGCTCATCCGTTTCTGCCGGAACGATGGTGATGAAGGCTATGGCGTCCTCCTCCACAACGGTCCTATCGACGGGAGCCTGAAGACGGGCAGCCTGCTGCACGTGCGCAACCTCTACCGCTCCCTGGCAAGGGACGGCGAGTGGTTCGATTTCAGCGTCGCGGTGCGCGGAAAGAACATAGGTGTGAAGATAGGGGGAGTGGATGTGGTGTGCTACACCGAGCCTGAGGATCCCTGGCGCTCGGAGGAGCATAAGGAGCAGCAGATTGCGCCCGGTCACATTTCCTTCGACGGAATGCAGGGAAAGGTCAGGATCCGCAATCTGGAGATAACTCCGCTGGAGGCAGGGAGCAGAAACCCCGCCGACACCCTGCCGCCCGCGGACGAGCAGCACGACGGTATCATCCGCCTGCAACAGCGCGACTTCCCCGTGATAGACTACCACGTACATCTAAAGGGCGACCTTACCAAGGAGATGGCCCATGCCATGTCGATGAACTACGGCATCAACTACGGAGTGGCCCCGAACGCCGGCGAAGGCGGGGTGGGGAGAATGCTCGCCGACGACGCAGAGGTTTACGCCTACCACGACGAGATCTGCGGCGAACCCTTCCTCTTCGGAGTGCAGGGCGAGGGCCGCAAATGGACGAAGACCTTCTCGAGGGAGGCGCTTGGCATCTTTGAATACCTCTTCACCGACGCCATGACCATCATCGACCACAAGGGACGCAATTCCCGCATCTACAGGCCCGAAGAAGTTCATTTCGACGGAATCGGCAAGGAGGGATACATGGAGCACCTGGTCGACCAGACCGTCCGCATCCTGACCGACGAACCGGCCGACATCTACGCCAACCCCACCTTCCTGCCGGATGTGCTGCAGCCTGAATACGGGAAGCTGTGGACGCCGGAGCGGGTGGACCGTGTCCTGGACGTGCTGGAAAAATACCATATAGCGCTGGAAATCAATCCCCGCTACCTGATACCGAGCTTCGATATCATCAGACGTGCGAAGGAACGCGGCATCAAGTTCACTTTCGGTACCAACAACGTGGATTCCAACTTCGGACGCCTCGAATATGCGTTGCAGGCCATAGACTCCTGCGGTATCACTGCCGATGATATCTGGTTCCCTTCGATGAGCATACGCTCGGAACGCCCCTACGGCGTTCAGTGAGCGCTTTTTTTTGTATCTTTGCCGGATAAAAAAACTAAAATTTCAGATAAGTGAAAAGGCTTATTCCTCTTCTGTTCTCCATCCTTGCCATAGCCGGATGTGAAAACCAGGCCTATGACCTCGACAGGCTCGACAAGGAGGTCACCTTGTTCGAGGACGGTATCGCAGTCCCTCTCGGAAATGTCGGGCCGTTCACCCTCGAACTCGCATCGAAATCCGAGACACTCGGCAAAGTCATGAGTAATCTTTTCCAGGCGGAATCCGACGGCACCATCGTCTGCCAGGGCAGCGAAGAATTCTACCGGCTCAACGTGTATGAAGTAATCGCCAAGTCAGAGAATCCTTCCCAGCCAACCACATTCAAGATTTTCGACAAGAGTACCTCTCCCTTCGCCGCAGCCGGGATGTTCATGATGCTGGGCTTCAGCACCGCCGACCAGAAGATTACCATGGAGCTCACCAATCCTGTCAGGGAAGCATTCACTATCGGCGGAAGCGCTGAATACTCCTGCACGAACACGATGACTTACGAGCCCGCATTCAAGGAGACCAAGTCCCTGGATGGCATGAGTATCCCCAGCAGTTCCGACAAAGTCAAAATCCTGGAAAGGAGCATACCCGATACCGTCACTTACGCCGTGTCGAACCTGTCTCTGAAGGATTTCTCCTTCTCGCTTCCCGGCGACCTGATGAACAAGATCCGCAGCTCCTCCAGCGCTGATTTCGTGTTCACTTCCAATTACTCCTCGCACATCGCCGCCGGCGACAGGATCAACTTCGATCTCGCTTCGCTCCTTGGAAGCATTTCCGTTTTTTTCAAACTGCCCATTGGCGCCTACTGCCTGGAAGATGCGGAAGTATCGTTTGAACTGCAGAGCACGGTTCCAATGCAGGTCACTCTGTCCGACCTCAAACTGCTGACAGGGGAGATGCCAGCTGAAAACCCCGAGCTTGAGGTTACTCCGGGCACCCTGGTGATCAACGGCGGTTCTCTCGAGAAACCCGGCGTCACCCCGGTCACGCTGAGGATCAAGTCCCTGTCCGGCTTTATTCCGGACATCACCGGCGTGAAAGTCGGGCTGAAGCTCAGTTCGGCCCCCGGATATGAGAAGACCCTTCTTTCAATGAAGCAGGGCATAAGTGTAAAATCTGCCTCCGGTACCCTCCGCGGCGGCATAACCTTTGGCAGCAATGAATAAGAGAATCATACTTTCCCTGGCCGCCCTGCTCGGAGCAGCGCTGTGCCTGAATGCCCAGTCGTTCCAGGAAGGTTTCTTCCTCCGCAACTACAACCTGGCATACCAGTACAACCCCGCTTTCGTGGGCGACAATGATTTCCTGAGTGCCGGCAAGCTTGGCTACAGCATCCGTAACAATGTGGGCGCCGGGTCCTTCCTTTTTCCTGACGGCGGGTCCCTGCTCACGGGCCTGAACTCCTCCATCCCGGCCGAGACCTTCCCCGGCGCACTTCCGGAAAACAGCCGTATCAAAGGCATGATGGATATCAGCCTTGTCTCCTATGGCTTCCGCCGGGGCGACGCTTTCCATACCATAGAACTCAACCTGCGCGGAACGGCCGACGTATCCGTTCCAAAGGAGGTTTTCGGATTCCTGAAGCAGGGTACCGGCGTCGGGACCGTGGACCTCGGCAGATTCCACGTGGAAGACAATGTTTTCGCCGAGCTTGCCTATGGATATGGACACAAGGTCAATGACTGGCTCTCGCTGGGCGCCCGTGCCAAGCTGCTGGTTCCGGTCCAGGGAGCAGGCTGCGACATCACCCGTCTCGACGTGACTGCAAGCCAGGAACTGCTCCTGATAGGGTTTCGCGGCAGGCTGGACATGACTGGCAGTCCGGACAAGAAGAAGAGATTCTGGCTCAATGGCGGCGGTCTGGCCGTTGACCTTGGCATTGTGGCCACGCCTGCGGAAGGTCTCACCATGAGCCTCTCCCTGCTGGACCTTGGCGGCATGTTCTGGCACTACGGCAAAGGCTATTCCTCTGTCGGTTCTTTTGCATTCAAGGGTTTTGACAAGCTTGGCAGCGACCAGCTGAACGGGCAGTACCTGAAGGATTATTTCCTGGAGAAAGGCATGGACTTCGTGAAATCGCTGAAGCCAATGCAGCAGCGGTCCTGGTGGGAATGGCAATGGCTGCCCGTGCAGGCCAACCTTGGAATCAAATACGAGATGCCTTTCTACCGCCGTCTTGCACTTGGCGCTACCGGACGCTACCTCGGCTGCGCCGGGCTCCCGTACTGGGAGGGACGCTTCGGTCTCGAGATCAACCCGCTCGACTGGCTCGACATGACCGGCAATTTCGGCAAGGGCTCGCAGGGCCTTGTCTACGGCTTCGCCGCCGCGGTCAGGATCTGCAGGTTCCGCCTGACCGCCGGCTACCAGAACGGCTGCAGCGGCACCGTACCTTACAGCAGCGTCTCCATCGGCCCCAATTTCAAGTCGATGACGCTTAGTCTGACCTACGATCTCTAGCGCGGTATGGCATTGGAGATATTGTTGCTGCTCGCAGGGCTTGGGCTGGTGCTCATCGGGGCCGAGGGACTCGTGGACGGGGCCTCGGGCCTGGCTCGCCGTTTCGGCATGAGCGAATTCGTGATCGGGCTGACCATCGTGGCCCTGGGCACTTCGGCACCGGAGATGGTGGTGAGCTTCGTGTCGGCGGCCGAAGGCAATTCCGACCTCGCCGTGGGCAACATCATAGGCTCAAATATCTTCAATACTTCGCTGATCCTCGGACTTTCGGCCCTGATCGCGCCTGTGGCCATCACCCGCGGAAACCTGAAGCGCGACATCCCCGTCAACATAGGCATCACTGCCCTGCTCATACTCTGCGGACTGAAACACAGGCTTTTCGGCATAGGAGAGGACGGACTGAGCCGTTGGGAAGGTCTGCTTTTCCTGTTCCTTTTCATCTGGTACATGGTCGCATCTTTCGTAAATGACCGCGACAACAAGCTCGAGCCTGCCGGAAGCAGGAGCGAAACCGCGACGGCGGGCAGCAGCCTGCTTCGCGAGCTTTTGTTCCTGGTCGTGGGCCTGGCGGCGCTGGTGTACGGCGGAAAGCTTTTCGTGAACCATGCCCAGATCATAGCCCGAATGGCCGGCCTGAGCGACAAGTTCATCGCCATCACCGTGCTGGCCGCCGGCACTTCGCTCCCCGAACTTGCTACGAGCGCCATCGCCGCCGCGAAGGGGAAGGGGCAGCTCGCCCTGGGAAACATCCTGGGCTCCAACACTTCGAACATCCTGCTCATCCTCGGTGGTTCCGCAGTGATCCATCCGCTGCGGATGGGCAATATCACCACTGTCGATTATGCGGCGGTATTCTTCTGCGCGCTGAGCCTGGTGATTTTTTCCATCTCGGGCAAACGCAAGACGCTGGACCGCTGGGAAGGCTCATTGCTGATAGCCATTCAGGCGGCGTATTTCGTGTATCTGTTCATGTACCGCTGACATGACTTTCTGGGAGATTTTCCTGCTTGCGGTCGGGGTTTCGATGGATGCTTTTGCTGTCTCCATAGGCAAGGGGCTTTCGGTCAGGAAGGTCTCCTGGCGCGAGGTCCTGAGCGTTGTGCTGTGGTTCGGTGGTTTCCAGGCGCTCATGCCTGTGATAGGCTATTTTCTGGGCGTGAGTTTCTCCGGGATCGTGGAGAAGGTCGACCACTGGATCGCCTTCGGTCTGCTGCTTCTCATCGGGGGCGACATGATACGCGAGGCATTGACGGAAGGGGAGGGGCATGAGCATGCCGACAGTTCCTTTGCTTTCAGGAACATGCTGCTGCTTGCCATTGCCACCAGCATCGACGCGCTGGCGGTGGGCGTATCCCTGGCTTTCCTGGATGCTCCGCTCTGGTCGTCCGTGGCTCTTATCGGGGTGACTACCGCGGCTTTCTCGGCTGTGGGCCTGCTTATAGGCAAGAAGGTGGGCTGCCGTTTCCACCAGGGGGCCGAGTTCTTGGGCGGCCTGATACTCGTTGCCATAGGCATCAAGATACTGGTTGAACACCTTTTCTTCTGATGGCGCCGTTTCACATAGAGGAGTTCATGACCGGACTGACCGACGGTTTCATAGCCCTGGTCAGCCTGTGGGGATATCTTTCCCTTAAGCGTCGCTGGCCTGAGCCGAAGCTCTACGAGCGTCTGTATCTCTGGTTCTTCGCCATGATGGCGGTATCATGCTTCTGTGGCTGGCTTCTGAACCATTGGTTCTCGTGGCTTTTCCCTCCGGGCGACTGCAACTGCCTTCCCAACTGGCTTGCCAACAATCTGTCGCTGATGTGTTTCGCCATGGCCGTGGTCTTCCGTGCCGACGCCATCCGGCCGCTGCGCTGCCGCAGGGCTCTCATAGTGGCGGTCGTCGTTGAAACGGCATTGACGGTCGTGGTAACCTTGCTGACTATGTCCTGGCTCTGGATGGTGGTGCATATAGGCGTCTGTCTGCTGGTGTTCTCGCTGCCGTTGCAGATAAGGCTGTGGAAGGACGGATGCCGCGACGAGGCCCGCTGGGCCTTCATCGGCACCGCTGTGATGGCGCTCAATCCCGCCGTCCTCATCCCCGACATCGGCTTCTCGCCCGAATTCAACTCCTACTCCATCAGCCACCTCATCATCACCGTCGGCATGCTCATCTTCTACCGTGTCGGCACCTGCTGGAGATAGCCATTTGCGTGCTCCGCTCAGGCGGGCTTTCCCGTCGCGCGGCAGAACCTTTTTCGAGCCAGGGGAGGTTGAAGCGGTAGTGGACGCGGCTGGAGAGGAGGTGGATCATGCCGTCGGGGGTCTGGATGCAGGCGAGGTAGCCTTTGGGTTCGGCGTGGTCGGCGTCGAGCGTGAAGGTCCCGGTCCAGGCTCCGCCGTCAAGTATACGTTTCTTGCCGTCGGTCAGCAACTTGCGCACAGGCCAGGTTTTTCCCTCATCGTAGGACAATGACACGAAAAGCCCCTTGTCGTCGAACGAACAGAGCATCAGCGGCCCTTCCATCAGACGCTTGAAGATCAGGCGCTGACCGCTGCCGATGGGCGGGAAGGGCGAAGCGCTGAAGGACCATGTACGGCCTCCGTCGACACTCCTGCTGCATGGCATGCGTCCGTCAATCGAATTGCCGCGCCCAAGAGCCATGAGCGTACCATCGTTGAGTTCCACGATGCCCGCATGAATGCCGGCGATGGTGCCGCCCGTGTCTTCCCATGTTCTTCCTCCGTCGGCGGAAACGTGAAGGGAAGTGCCGTCTTCTCCTCCAGGGCCCGCATCGCAACAGAGAAGGATGCGACCGTCGCGCGTGACTATCGGCCCCGCAATGACCTGATGGCGCACGTCATGCTCCGGCTCCACTATTGCAGGATGGCTCCATGAGAATCCGCCGTCCAGGCTCCGGCGGACGCATAGCGCCAGGTCTTTCCATTCTCCCGCATCTCCTACGCCATTGGCATGGAGAAGCGTCCCGTCGGGCATCGTAAGCAGCGCGCTGCCTGTCATGTTGCGCTCAGGAACCTTGAAAAACAAAGTGGCGGGAGACCATGCCCCGTCGTGGAAACGCGATTGAAGCACCACCATTTCCCGGCCCGCCTCGGCGTCGGTAGAGAACCATATCGCCAGCAGGTCGCCGCCGTACGTCCAGGTAACGGCAGGCTGGTGGTTATGGGCGTAGAAGGGCGTAATCCCGTCGGTAGGAGCTATGACATAGGGCTGAGGCTCAAGGAAAACCGGCTTGCGGGCAGGCTTTGCCACCACATCTTCGACCACGCGGAATCCGCGGAGGACGGACCTGTCCTCGGGAATCGCTGCGCTTCTGGCGTCGCTGCGGAGATAGCGCACTTCGGTATTGTGGCTGCCGCCGCGTGTGACGCGGAAATCGCCCGTGGCATCCCCGGCGTCCAGGCACCATTCCTCCACGTTGCCGTGCATGTCATACAGGCCCCAGGGATTGGGCGCGAACATGGCAACCTTCAGGGACACAGGCTCTTTGTAACGGTTGTTGCGCTGTGCTTTCCACTGCTCTTGAGGAAAGTCGTCGCCGGTATTGAAAGCCGTCGAAGATCCCGCTCGGCAGGCCATTTCCCATTCCGACTCATAGGGCAACCTGAAATGCCTTCCAGTCTGAGCAGAAAGCCATTTGCAATAAGCCACTGCATCATGCCATGAAACCATGGTCACCGCGTCATCGTCTCCCGTAGAAAACGCCCGCTCATGCGAAGGATCGAAACATTCGTACTGTGAATTGGTTATTTCCGTGACTCCCATGCGTATATCCTTCCCGGGAATATCGACCACCTCCGGAATCACGATAGTCAAAAAGGAAAATATCAAACTAATCATACACAAATATAGCAAATGTTTTGCGAATGACACTGCAATGTACACAATTGATTATCAGGTATTTCTATATTATCACCCCTATTCCTGGAAAAGGGATGATATTACATAACTCGCTGATTGACTGGTGTGTACATTGCAGCGACAAAAGGCGACAAGTTCGCATCCGCGGACCGCCTGAGGCCGGGAGGCGCGGGGTGCGGGGCAGAGCCCCGGTATAAAGCATAGCGGCGGGTGTGGGTTGGCCTGGTGGAGCGGCACGGTTCTTTTCGCGACAGCGCTTGCGCTGGCTCGAAAAAGGTTCTGCCGCGCGACGGGACAGCCCGCCTGAGCGGAGCCGGAAGATTATTTTTCCAGGCGGTTCTGGAGTTCGGAAAGGAGGGCGCATTTGAGGGAGCGCTCGATCCAGTAGCAGAAGCGCGTGGCGGGGAAGAGGGCCTCGTACTGGCGCGCTCGGACATAAAGAGGAGCGCCGTCGGAGATGTCGTGCCAGATGTCCATGAAGACGAAGTCCGGCGGGCAGGAAGCCATCCGATGCTCGAGATAATTGAACGCATCGGACTCTATGACAGTGATTTTGCTGCGCTCTGGAATCTGCGGAAGAATATGCTCCGAGAATAACGAGATTACCGCAGGGTCACGCTCGACGACGGTCACAGAAGCGACCGACTCCTTGCGGGCCGCCATGAAAGCGAAATAGCCCAAGCCCAGTCCGAAGGTCACGACCCTTCCGAAAGCCCCGTCAACCGCAGCCTGTGAACTCGCAATCTCGCTCGGCTTGATCGACATCCATTCCCGCCCGTCCTGAAGCACAGAAGGGTAGGAGAACGGCTCAGGGAAATAGCCCAGGGCAGGAATCTGGCGAAGGTCCGACGTGAGAATCAGGTCGTCACGCAGGAAGAGCTCGTAAGGCGCATAGCCCTGCCAGGCCAGCGACCAGCCCCCCTGGACAGCGTCGGGGATATGTATGGTACGATAGTAAGGATTCTCCAGCCACGGACGCACATCCATCCTCTTAAGGCCCGGCCTCAGATAGTTCTCCACCAGAAAGCGGTCTTCATCAGAAGCCTCCGGATCCAGCCCCAGCATCCCCTCCAGCAAAGCCCCATAGACAGCCTCTTCCGTGGCAGCATCAGCCCCCTCCGGAACGAACTCCGCCATTAGCTCAGGCGTGACGGCGGCAGGATTCCCGTTGAGATAGTCGGCCACCAGCCAGCCGAAACGCCGGTTAAGCCTCTGTATTTCCATGTGAAAGCACCATCTTTTCGCATTCCAGCCGGTCGCCCGCCAGCCATACACGGTCGCCCGAGCGGAAGCGGAAATCAGGCTTCGGACTCATGTTCGAAGAACCGTCGCGCTCAATGCCGACCACCATGCAGCCACGCTGCCGCATGTCGGTTTCGCGAAGCGCCATGCCGTCGAGATAGCAGCCGGGCTGCAGGGTGAAGCAGTCGAGCACGAAGTCGTCGGTTTCGGCCGCAGGCTCGCGGAGCTGCTCGGCAGTCATGTCTTCCACGAAACGGCCGACGTCCGCCTTCGTGCCTATGGCAAGCACCTCGTCGTAGGGGAACAGGAATTCGTCGGGGGTAGGGATGACTATGCGGCGTCCGCCACGGATGATCTTGGCGATGTTGATCCCGTACTGCTGGCGGAAGGGGATTTCGCGCAACCGCTTTCCCGCGTATTCCGAATGAGGGGAGATGGTCACGCTTTCGGCAGCTACGTCGTGCCGCCGCATCTTGGATTGCACCCCGGCCGAGAAGGGCGTGCGACGACGCTCGAATTCCTCCTTCTGGTTCAGGTTGGTGATGAAATGCTCCTCAAGACCGGTGAACTGGTGGACGCTGCGGCGCGCCAGGATGAAGAAGACCAGGCCGGAGAGAATGATGAGCAGGATGCTCCAGTAGGAAAGCGAATAGTGTTGGAGTATGGCCGCGATCGCGAAGGCGATGGCGATGAAAATTCGGAGGAACACCAGGAAGAGCACAGGCCACTTGTTGCTGTCCTTCTCCTTCATAAGCTGCACCGCGGAGCGCTTGATGTCGCTTCCGTTGACCGCCATTCCGTAGAGGAAAGGAGCCATGACCGCCAGCGTAACCGCAAGGGAGATGGCGTTGCGCAGGGCGTCCGTCGCATCGGGCAGGAGCAGGACGATGAGCCTGTCGAGGTAGAGCTGCGAACCCATGAATATGGCCGTCAGGACCACCCCGTAGAGCAGCAGGCGGAGGAAGTATTTCTTCAGCAGCTCTTTCCAGCGGTTGCGCTCATCGTTGCCGGCAGTTTCCTGGTCGACGGTGGGCTCCAGCCGCACAAGCCATTTGACGGGAAGCTTGCGCGAAAGGAAGTCGAATGCCGGCGTGGCCGCCTTGATCATGTAGGGGGTGGTGAAGGTCGTGATGACCGACACTGCGATTATCACCGGATAGATGAAGCCCCGCATAACTCCCAGGCCCACGCCGAGGCTCGCGATGATGAAGGAGAATTCGCCCAGCTGCGCCAGGCTGAAGCCGGTGTGGACGGCGGTGTTCAGGCCGCGGCCCGAGACCAGGGCTCCCAGGGAACCGAAGATCGTCATGCCCACTATCGTGACTATGGTCAGGACCAGGACGGGCAGCCAGTGTGCGCCTATCACCGCCGGGTCGACCATCATGCCCACCGACACGAAGAAGATGGCTCCGAAAAGGTCCTTGATGTTGTGGACCAGCTTTGCTATGTGCTCGCCCTCAAGCGTTTCCGAAAGGATGGAGCCCATCACGAACGCGCCGAGCGCGGAAGAGAAGCCCGCATAGCTGGCCAGGGACACCATGCCGAAGCAGAGGCCTATCGATACGAGCAGCAGTATCTCGTCGGTGAGGTATCTGCGGGCCCACTTCAGGAAGGAGGGGATGAGGTAGATGCCTACCAGGAACCAGAGTATCAGGAAGAAGAGCAGCTTTGCAAGGCCCATCGCCATCTCTCCTCCAGCGAAGCGGTTGGCGGTGGCGATGGTGGTCAGGAGCACCATCAGCACCACGGCTATGAGGTCTTCCACCACCAGGGTGCCGAAGACCAGGGTCGAATAGGCTTTGTTCTTGAGGCCGAGGTCGTTGTATGCCTTGATGATGATGGTCGTGGAGGACATCGACATCAGGCCTCCCAGGAAGATCGATTCCATGGCGCTCCAGCCCAGGGCGCGGCCCACTATGTTGCCGGTCACGAACATGCCCACGCACACGCATCCCGCAGTTATCAGGGCGCTGCTGCCCACACCAAGCAGCTTCTTGAAACTGAACTCCAGTCCGAGGGCGAAGAGCAGGAAGATGATGCCTATCTCCGACCACTGCTCCACCGATTCCACGGACGACATTCCGAACAGGCCGAGGTGCGGCCCGACTATGAAACCGGCCACAATGTAGCCAAGGATGAGCGGCTGCTTGAGAGCCTTGGATATTATGGTGAACACGCCCGCCGCGATGAGTATTACGGCCAGGTCCTTGACCAGATTCAATTCTTCAGACATGTTGCTGGATTCGTTCCGAATGACAGGTAAAGTTACGAAAAAAGATGTTACCTTTGTATGATTAACACCTCTCCAATGAAAAAATCACTTCTGTTATCCATCCTGTTGCTCACGGCCGTCCTGCCTGGCCTGGCCCAGACCTTTACCGAATGGCAGGACCCCAAGGTCAACGAGGTGAACCGGCTGCCCATGCACAGCAGCTTCATCGCCGATGAATCCCAGGTCTTTCCTCTTTCGGGAAAATGGGCTTTCCGCTGGGTGCGCAACGCCGACCTGCGTCCCGAAGGCTTCTGGGAAACCAAATACGACGATAGCGGCTGGGGCAGCATGTTCCTGCCCAGCGTATGGGAACTCAACGGTTTCGGCGATCCCGTATACCTCAACATCGGATACGCCTGGCTCGGACGTTTCAAGAGCCAGCCCCCGACAGTCCCTGTCGAGAACAACCACGTCGGTTCATACAGAAGATATTTCGACATTCCATCAAGTTGGAAAGGGGAGCAGGTGATCCTCCACATGGGTTCCGTGACCTCATGCATCTACCTGTGGGTCAACGGCAAGTTCGTAGGCTACAGCGAAGACAGCAAGCTGGAGTGCGAGTTCGACGTGACTCCCTTCATCAAGCCCGGCAAGCGCAACCTCATCGCATTCCAGGTATTCCGCTGGTGCGACGGCACCTATCTGGAGGACCAGGACTTCTTCCGCTTTTCCGGCGTAGCCCGCGACTGCTATCTCTATACCCGTCCGGTAAAGCACATCCAGGACGTGAACATTACGCCCGACCTTGACGAATTCTACCGCGACGGCATCCTTAACGTCACGATGAGCCTGTCCGACCCTGGCACGAGGGTGGACTTGCAGCTGCTTGACGCGGAAGGGAAGGACGTCGCTTCCGCGGTCCTGCCTGCAGGTCCGGTGGCCAAGGGCGTGTTCCAGGTTCCGGGAGTGCACCTCTGGAGCGCAGAGGACCCGTACCTGTACCAACTCAAGGTGCGTCTTTACGACAACAAGAAAGTCCTCCAGACCCTGCATTTCAACGTCGGCTTCCGAAAAGTCGAGATCAGGGGCTCGGATCTGCTGGTCAACGGCAAGAGGGTGCTCATCAAGGGTGTGAACCGCCACGAGATGGATCCCGACGGCGGCTATGTGGTCTCCCGTGAGCGCATGGAGCAGGACATCAGGTTGATGAAGCATTTCAACATCAACGCCGTACGCACCTGCCACTATCCCGACGATCCATACTGGTATGAGCTCTGCGACCGCTACGGCATCTACCTCGTGGCCGAGGCTAACCTCGAGTCGCACGGCATGGGCTACGGCGAACGTACCCTTGCCAAAGATCCGGAGTACCTGCAGGCGCACATCGAGCGCAACATGCGCCACGTGTACCGCAACTTCAACCATCCGTCCGTGATAATCTGGTCGATGGGCAACGAAGCCGGCTACGGCCCCAACTTCGAGGAAGTCTACAAGATTGTGCGCCAGATAGATCCCAGCCGCCCCATACAGTACGAGCGGGCAGGCTACGGAGGCATGACCGACATCTTCTGCCCCATGTACGCCAGCCAGGCCTACACCATGCAGTACAGTGCCGATCCCTCGATGACCAAGCCGCTGATCCAGTGCGAGTACGGTCACGCGATGGGTAATTCCGAGGGCGGTTTCAAGGAATACTGGGACATCATCCGCAGTTCCCCGAAACTGCAGGGAGGCTTCGTCTGGGACTTCGTCGACCAGTCTATCCGCTGGAAGGACGTCCGCGGAAGGCATTTCTTCGCCTACGGCGGCGACTTCAACAATTACGACCCTAGCGACCAGAACTTCTGCGACAACGGCCTGGTGAGCCCCAACCGTGTCCCCAACCCCCACATGTACGAAGTGGGATACTGCTATCAGGACATCTGGTCTGAACTGAAGGCGCCCGAGCAGGTGGAAGTATTCAACGAACGCTTCTTCCGCGACCTTTCCAACGTGGCCCTGCGCTGGGAACTGTACCGCGACGGCGACATACAGCGTGCGGGCGAGATCGCCGATATTGCCCTGGCTCCCCATCAGCACGCCGTGCTCGACGTCCCCTACGGGGAACTCACTGAAAAAGGGGAGTGGCTCCTGAACCTCAATTATTACCTCAAGGAAGCCGAACCGCTGCTCGAGAAAGGCCACGTCGTCGCGCGCCAGCAGATTGCCCTCAAGGGCGGACCTGCGCCGATGCCGCCGCTCAAGAGTTCGCTCAGGCCCAAGATCTCCAACAACGCTGCACATCAGTTCACTGTCCGCGGTGCCGGCTTCGAGATCGATTTCTCGCTCGACGACGGTTTCATCACCCGCTACTGCGTGAACGGCACTGAGATGCTCCTCAGCGGCCAGACCATACGCCCCAACTTCTGGCGCGCACCCACCGACAACGACTTCGGAGCAGGGCTCCAGCAGAAGATGTCGATCTGGAAGAAGCCCCGTCTGATATACAGCAGCCTTGCCCAGTACGACAAGTACGGAGTACAGGTCATAGTGATAGACTATCAGATAGGCGGGACCGACGCCACCGTGCAGATGGAATACCGCATCAACGACCAGGGTGCGATGGAGATAACGGAAAGACTGATCCCCGGCAAGCGCACGGACCTTCCCGGCCTCTTCCGCTTCGGGGTCCAGATACCCATGCCCCGCTCGTTCGAAAATCTGGAATACTACGGCCGCGGTCCGTTCGAAAACTACATTGACCGCTCGAACGCCTCCTTCCTCGGCCGCTGGAAACAGACGGTCACCGAGCAGTATTACCCTTACATCCGTCCTCAGGAAACCGGCACGAAAACTGACATACGCTGGATGCGCGTGACCAACTCCGCTGGCCACGGGCTGGAGATCCGGGCGGAAGAGCCCTTCTCCGCATCAGCCCTGCATTTTTGGATCGAGACCCTCGACGAGGGAGAGCGCAAGCAGAACCGTCATGCCGAATTCATCCAGGAAGACGACGTGACCAACCTGCTGCTCGACTGGCGGCAGATGGGCGTCGGCTGCATAGACAGCTGGGGCGCCCTGCCTCTCCCGGAGCACATGCTCCCTTACGGCGAATACCGTTTCCATTTCACGCTCAAACCGCTGTAAAGACCTATACCAATGCTTAAGATCTACTGCAAGAACACCAAGTCTTTCAAGGAATTCAATGAAGGCACAACGCTCGAGGATATGCTCCCCGAGTTCGAGTTCGAACGCCCGTACCCCATAGTATCGGCGCGTGTGAACAACGTGTCGCAGGGCCTTCGCTTCCGCGTCTACAACAACCGCGACATCGAGTTTCTCGACCTGCGCGACCCGAGTGCGCGCCGCGTGTACTGCCGCTCGCTATCATTCCTGCTCTGCAAGGCCACGGGCGACGTTTTCCCCGCTGCGAGCATCGAGATCAAGCACCCCATATCCAACGGCTACTTCTGCGAGCTGCACTGCCCCGACGGCATGGGGGCGGGGGAGGAGGAAGTGGCCCGCATCAAGGCCCGCATGCAGGAGATCATAGCTCAGAACATGCCCTTCCACAGGAGGGAGGTGCGACTGGAAGAGGCCATAGAGATCTTCCACAACTACGGTTATGAAGACAAGGTGAGCCTGCTGGAGACCAGCGGCGAGCCCTATGTCGACTACTATATGCTGGGCGACACTGTGGACTATTACTACGGCCGCCTGGTGCCTTCGGCCGGGTACCTGCAGGTCTGGGACATCGTGCCTTATCACGGCGGCATACTGCTGCGCGTCCCCGACCGCAGCTCTCCCGACACCCTTGCGCCTTTCATCGACCAGCCCAAGACCTTCGAGGTCTTCACGGAAGACTTCGCCTGGAACAGGATCATGAACCTGCGCAATGCGGGCGACGTGAACCACGCCTGCCTGGAAGGCGGCGCTTCCGACCTGATCCAGATATCGGAAGCCCTGCAGGAGAAGAAGCTCGTACAGATAGCGGAGGAGATCGAGCGTCGCTACCGCGACCCAGAGCATCCAGTGCGCATAGTGCTGATCACCGGCCCTTCGAGCAGCGGCAAGACCACCGTCACCCGGCGTCTGAGCGTGCAGCTCAAGGCCTGCGGTCTGAGGCCCATATCCTTCTCCACCGACGACTATTTCGTCAACCGCATCGAGACCCCGAAGCTTCCCGACGGCAGCTACGACTTCGACAATTTCGAGACCGTGGACCACAGGCTGCTGGAGCGTGACGTGCTCGCGCTCATGCGCGGAGAGGTGGTCGATGTGCCCCAGTTCAACTTCGTGACCGGCAGGCGCGAATACGGCAGGAAGCACCTGCAGCTCTCCGAAGGCAAGGTGCTGCTCATCGAAGGCATACACGCCCTCAATCCGCAGCTCATGCCGCATGTGCCGCAGGACTGCTCCTTCAAGATTTTCATCTCAACCCTGACCAGCATTTCGCTCGACGACCACAACTGGGTGCCTACCAGCGACAACCGCCTGCTGCGCCGTATCATCCGCGACTACAACAAGGGCGCTTTCTCCGCCCGCGAGACCATCAACCAGTGGCCCAACGTCCGCAAGGCGGAGGAGCAGTGGATCTATCCCTACCAGGAAAACGCCGACGTTATGTTCAACTCGGCCTATCTCGTGGAATTCGCGGTCCTCAGGGCACATGCGGAGCTCATCCTTCGCACCATCCCCAAGAACTGCCCCGAATACAGCGAAGCCCACAGGCTCCTGAAATTCATCCACTATTTCACCCCGGTATCCGACAAGGAAATCCCCGCCACTTCACTGCTGCGCGCATTCATCGGAACCGGAAGTTGACAATTGCAGGAAAATACATACATTTGCAGGATTTATTTTATTCATAGCAATGAAAAGAATCTTAATTTTCAGCATCGCCATGGTCCTGGGCCTTGGCGTGCAGGCATCCGCCCAGCAGATGCCCCCCGTACCCGTTGATCCTGCCGTCCGCGTAGGACAGCTTGAGAACGGCCTTACCTATTACATCCGTCACAACGAAGAACCGAAAGGCCAGGCCAACTTCTACATCGCCCAGAAAGTGGGTTCCATCCTGGAAGACGAGTCCCAGCGCGGCCTTGCGCACTTCCTCGAGCATATGTGCTTCAACGGCACTGAGCACTTCCCCGGCAACGGCGTGGTCAAGTACTGCGAAAGCATCGGAGTCAAGTTCGGCGCCGACCTGAACGCATATACCTCGATCGACGAGACCGTCTACAACATCGACAACGTGCCCGTGGCCAAGGTCCCGAGCGCCGTGGATTCCTGCCTCTGGATTCTCCACGACTGGG
Organism: uncultured Bacteroidales bacterium; assembly: GCA_905235995.1. GTDB lineage: Bacteria > Bacteroidota > Bacteroidia > Bacteroidales > UBA932 > Cacconaster. The sequence goes on along the minus strand of CAJONI010000058.1, from coordinate 11,683 downwards.
CCGACGGCCTCCTGCTTCTCCCCGAGGACATAGACGGTGAGCGCGGCGTCATCCATGAGGAATGGCGCAGCCGCCAGAACGCCCAGATGCGCCTCTACGAGAAGATCCTCCCCGAGATCTATCCCGGCAACAAGTACGCCGAGCGCATGCCCATAGGCCTGATGGAGGTCGTGGACAACTTCCCTTACCAGGTGCTGCGCGACTACTATGAGAAATGGTACCGTCCTGACCAGCAGGGTATCGTGGTGGTCGGCGACATTGACGTCGACGAAGTCGAAGCCAAGATCAAGGACATCTTCGGCACCATCGCAACTCCTGTCAACCCCGCCGAGCGCTACTACGTCCCCGTGGAAGACAACGACGGAATCATCGTGAGCATGGCAACCGACAAGGAGTTCCCCTACGCCCAGACCTTCCTCTTCTGGAAGCACGACGCCTATCCCGTCGAGATGAAGGGCGACATGAGCTACCTCGTCTACCATTACGCCCTCGGCATGGCCGACATGATGCTCAACGAAAGGCTGCGCGACATGATGCAGCTTCCCGAGCCTCCTTTCATGATGGCCCAGTTCGGCTCCGACGAGGACTACTTCATCGCCAAGACGAAGAAATCCTACATGGGCATAGTGGTCAACGCCGAAGACCAGCTTGAGAACGCGGTCGCGGCCCTCTGGCGCGAGATCCTCCGTGCGAAGAGGGGCGGCTTCACCGAAAGTGAATATGAGCGCGCCCGTTCGGAATACATGAGCCAGGTCGAGTCGGACTACAATGCACGCGAGAAGAAGTCCAGCCGCGAATATTGCCAGGAATACGTGCGCCACTTCATCGACAACGAGCCGATGATGGGCATAGAGAACCAGTATACTCTCTCCCAGCAGCTCTGCCCGAACATCCCCGTCCAGGTGGTCAACCAGCTATTCTCGCAGATGGTCGAGGAAGGCAAGAACATCGTGGTGGCCTGCATGCTCCCCGAAAAGGATGGCGTGACCTATCCGACCCAGGAGCAGATGAAACAGATGATAGTCGACGTGGCCGCCGAGGACATCGAGCCCTATAAGGAAGAGGTGTCCAACGAGCCGCTTATCACCGAACTTCCCAAGGGCGGCAAGGTCAAGAAAGTCTCAGACGCCCAGTTCGGCTACAAGAAATATGTCCTCTCCAACGGCGTCACGGTATATGTGAAGACCACCGACTTCAACAAGGACCAGATCCTGCTGCGCGCCTACAGCGAGGGCGGCCGCTCCCTGTATTCCCTCGACGAAGCCCTGACCCTGAAGAACATCGGTCTCTTCACCGAGGGCGGCGTGGGCAATTTCAGCTCTACGGCGCTCAACAAGGCCCTGGCCGGCAAGCAGGTGAGCGTCAGCCCGTTCATCGGCAACTATGAGGAAGGAGTCACTGCCAGCACCACGCCGAAGGACTTCGAGACGATGATGCAGCTGACCTACCTGTACTTCACTGCACAGCGCACCGACGAGGACGCCTTCAAGTCCTGGCAGAACAAGACTCGCGCCCAGCTCCAGAACCGCGAGGCTCAGCCGGTCTCCGCATTCCAGGATACGCTGAATGCCGTCATGTACAACAACAACCCCGTTGCCGGATACATGAAGGCAGCCCAGGTCGACGAAGTGGACTACGCACGCATCATGCAGATCGCCAGGGAACGCTTTGCCAACGCGGCAGACTTCACCTTCATCATTACGGGAGCATTCGACGAGGCTACGATGCTTCCGCTCGTCGCCCAGTACCTCGGCGGCCTGCCTGCCAAGGGCAAGGCTGAGAAAGCGAAATCGATGAATCTGAGTTTCGCCGAAGGCAACATCGACAAGGAATTCGGCAAGAAGATGGAGATTCCGATGGCCATCGTCCTGTACATGGAATCCGCCAAGGGTGATTTCACCCTCAAGAACGACCTGACCCTTGATATCGCGCACCAGATCCTCGACATCATCTACACCGAGGAGATCCGCGAGAAGGAAGGCGGAACCTACGGCGTCAGCACGGACGGCGGTTACAACTACTCGTTCCCGCCCGAGACGCAGGCCTACATCCAGATCATCTACCAGACGAGCCCCGAAGAGTATGCACGCCTGAACGCGCGCATCGAGGAACTGCTCGCAGACTTCGCGCAGAACGGCCCTTCGGAGGCCAACGTCGCCAAGGTGAAGGACTACATGCACAAGAAACATCAGGAGAACCTCCGCGAGAACCGGTTCTGGTCGAGCACCCTCAAGGACCAGCTGAAGTACGGAGTCGACTACTTCACCGACTACAACGCGGTCCTGGATTCCATCACCGCCGAGGACATCCGAGCCGCCGTGGCCGACATCCTGAAGCAGGGCAACCAGGCCCGCGTAATCATGTACGGCACCGCCGAATAGGCCGACAAAACACTTACCAGATACCATGAGCCAATTCCACATCATCGACCACCCCATGATCCAGCACAAGTTGTCGATCATGCGCGACATCAACACCGGCAGCAAGGACTTCCGCCAGCTCCTCACAGAGATCTCCCTCCTGATGGGCTACGAGGTCACCCGCGACCTCCCGCTCGAAAACATCGAGATCGAGACCCCCATGAAGAAGACGACAGCCCATGTCATCTCCGGCAAGAAGCTGGCCATAGTGCCCATACTCCGCGCCGGCCTCGGTATGGTCGAAGGCCTGCTGACCCTGCTTCCCGTCGCCAAGGTGGGCCATATTGGCCTTTACCGCGACGAGACCACCCACAAGCCCGTGTCGTACTACTGCAAGATGCCAGCCGACATCGACCAGAGGCTTGTGATCGTCACCGACCCGATGCTCGCTACCGGTGGGAGCGCTTCCGACGCCATCTCGATGCTCAAGAACAACTACGGCTGCACCCACCTGCGCCTGATGTGCCTTGTGGCAGCGCCCGAAGGAGTCAAGAAGATGCAGCAGGATCACCCTGACGTGGATATCTACACCGCCGCACTCGACGAGGAACTCAATTCGGATGCATACATCCTTCCGGGCCTCGGCGACGCCGGTGACCGTATTTTCGGTACGAAATAATGGCCTGGTTATACTTTCTGACCGCCCTGCCGCTGGCGCTGTTCATCGTATACCTGCTGGTGATGGACTCGTTCAAGCTGACCAAATGGTCGACGCTCGTGTCCAGCATAGCGGCGGGCTTGGTCATGTATCTGGTGTCATGGCTCATCTGCCGGATTCCGACGATAGGAGGCAGCAAACTGATGGTCTCGATCGTCGAAGAACTGTGCAAGGGTGCCATCCTGTATGTTCTCATCGCCCGGCACAAGGTGGGGCTGATGGGCGACGCGACGATCTACGGATCTGCCATCGGCGCCGGGTTCGGGCTGATGTCTAACGTCTTCCATCTCCACCATCTTCTGCTCGAGGGCGGAGTGAACGGCTGGCACACCATCTTCCTGGGCTTCGAGGCCGCGGTGATGCACATAGGCTGCACCTCGCTGCTGGCCATGGCCCTGATGATGGTGCACGAAGGCAAGTTCGGTGAAAGCCCGAGGGCCAAGGCCATAGGCACCGTCGTCAGTTTCATGGTGACCATCATCGTCCATTACGTACATGCCCTGGAGCCCATCGACCCGCTCATCCTGACAGCCTTGCTGGTGGTCTACTACTTCATCAGCAAGCGCTCGCTCTTCAAGAAGAACGAGAAATTCGTCCACGAATGGCTTGACGAAGGCATCAGCAACGAGATCAACCTGCTGGGCTCCCTCAAGCGGGGCGAGTTCTCGGGAACGAGGGCAGGGGAGTACATGCTCACCCTGAAGGAGAGTTTCGAACCTGAAACCTTCTTCGACATGTTCTGCTACATCCAGAACTACCTGGAGCTTTCGATCGCTGCCCGTAGCAACCTTATCCTGAAGGAAGCCGGACTGGACCCCGTGCAGGATCCGGTCAACAAGGCCCGCCTGCAGGAGATGGCAGAGCTGCGCAGGCGCATCGGCCTTACAGGCGAACAGGCCCTCAGGCCCATAGTCGACAGGACACAGGTCAACGAATGGGCGGTCGAAAATCTGGTTTGACCGAAACTCAGTCGAATTTCAAGGCCCTGGTCTCCAGGGCCTTTTTCATTTCATCGGCCGTGAAGCAGACCTCCAGCAGCCTGCCCTCTGGATCGAGAAGCATGAGAGTGGGGATCCAATGGATGTCGAAGGCTGCGGAAACGGGATTCTCCTTCCAGGCGACCTGGTTGCAGACCACCAGCCAGGGAATCTCGTTCTCAAGGCCGTAGTCGAGAAGGGACTGCAGGTCGGTGTCGAACGAAACACCGAGGAATTCCAGGCCCTTGGGGCCATAGGTGTCGTAGAGAGACTTCATCGCGGGCATGTCCGCACGGCAGTCGCGGCACCAGGTGGCCCAGAAATCGAGCAGCACGTACTTTCCGCGGAAGTCCGCGAGCGACACGGGATTGCCGGCGATGTCGGGGGCTTCCAGTGCCGGCACCGGCTGTCCGATCTCGAGATTCGGCATGTACTGGCTCATGTCAGGGGTGGCTTCTGCCGCAGGGATCTCCGCGGATGCGGGCTGTTTTTTGCCGCAGCCGGCGACTGCGAGCACTGTGACGAGGAGGAGGAGGGCTGTGCGTTTCATTCTATGGAATTTATGTCTATCAGGTTGTTCAATATGGCGTAGGCGGTGAGGCCGGCGACGGTCTTGATGCCGGTCTTGCGGGTGATGTTCTTCCGGTGTGTGATAACCGTGTTGATGGAGATGTTGTGCTTGTCCGCGATCTCCTTGTTGAGCAGGCCGTGGGCGACGCTCACCAGGATCTCCTTCTCGCGCTCGGAGAGGGCTTCACGCTCGGGCTCCTCCATGTCGCAGGCAGTGCGTCGCGGATAGGTCTTCAGGCGTACCAGCGGTACAAGCACGTGGTCCTCTATGCGGGTATGGCGGTCGATGTCGTACTGGAGGGTGTAGATGGCGTTCAGGATGGCCAGCCTCTTCTTCGGATCGCAGGAACCGGGGAGAGATTTGAGGATCAGGTTCTTGACGTCGGAGAGCGTCTCGTGGATCAGCGCATGGTTGGGTATGACCGATTGCTCCTCGGAGGCGAAGTGATGTTCCAGCTCCCGGCGGAAATCGGCCAGGAAGGAGCGTATGACCTGTTTCTGCGCAGTGGTGCAGGGCTGTGTCAGATCTTCGATGCCCTCGATCAGGCGGGGCAGCGCATCTTCGAGGTAGTAGTCGTGGGAGCGGTGCAGGTATTCCAGCACGTCTTCCACGCGGCAGGAACGGAGCAGCGCGCCGGAAGGGCGGAACAGGGGATCGGAATACACCTCGCAGAGCAGCAGGAAGGTGTCGGTGTCCACTCCGAAGGCCCGGCAGAGCGTTTCTACGGTCTGCTCGCCGAAACTCCTGTCGATGCCCAGGCGGGAGCACAGCACGAGGAGGTGGAAATCCTTCTCCACCAGCCCGGCCATCTTCATGTTCCTGGAGAATCTCATAGCGTCCTTACGTAACTGCGGCGGCGCATGAACGGGCGGAATTCGAATCCGTCGAAGATCGACTGCACCTTGTAGTTGTTCTCCAGCTGGGGATTGGCCAGTATCCGGACGATACCATGTTTACGGCAGGAATCCAGCAGTTCCTTGAACATCAGGGCACTGGCGCCAAGGCCCTGGTATTTCGGCAGGACCCCGATCATCAGCGCCTCGACGGTGTCGTTCTTTCGGAGAGCCTTCAGTATGTGAATGAATCCGAAGGGGAAAAGTCTGCCACGGGCTTTCTGGAAGGCGCGGGACAGGGAAGGGACGCAGAAGGCGAAACCGGCAATATGGTCTTCGGAATCTACGACCAGCGACACGAAATCCCTGTTCAGGATGGGGACATAGGTCTTGAGATACGATTCGATCTGACGGTCGCTCAGGGGAGTGTATTCGTAGAGCTCCGAGAAGGCCTCGTTGACCAGATGGAAAATCTCCACGCCGTATCTTTTCGAAAGTTGCTTCATCGACCCGCCCTTGACCGTATGCAGTCCGAAGCTTTCTTCCACCAGATGGGTGAATTCCAGCCGGGGAACGTCGTGCGCAGGTATCTCCACCATCTTCTGGATCCAGTCGGCGTCCTTCACGAATCCCAGCTCTTCCAGCCGCTGCCCGTAGTAGGGGTGGTTGTAGATTACGGTAAACGGGGCGAGGACGTCGAAATCCTCCACCAGCAGGCCTTCCTTGTCCAGATCCGAGAACCCGAGCGGTCCCTTGATTGAGGTGCAGCCGCGCAAGCGGCCGAAATCAGCCACTGCTCCGATAAGGGCGCGCAGCACTTCGATGTCGTCGATGAAATCCAGCCAGCCGAAGCGGACCACTTTCTCTCCCCACAGTTCGTGGGACTTGCGGTTGACTATGGCCGCGACACGGCCGACGATCTCACCATCCGCCACGGCCAGATAGCAGGCGCGTTCGCAGAAATCAAGAGCCGGATTGCCGGGACCGAGGGTGAAAAGCTCATCCGAATGCAGGGGAGGGACCCAGTTTGGATTGTCTTTGTAAAGCCTTTCCGGAAATTTGATAAACCTCAGCAGTTCTCTTCTCGACCTTACTTCCTCGACTTCGATTTTCATGATGGTTTATGCTCAGTATCAGGACAAAGTTAAGGATAAAATTATTATCTTTGGATAATTTTAACCAAAACCGAACCGAATGAGCAATTATTGGCAAGACATGATGGTGCCCGAAGAACTCGCCCGGCTGCCATACATCCCCACGATTCCGGAATACGTGACATGGATAGAGAAGCAGTACGCCGACCTTCCCGCACTGTCCGACCAGGTGACGACTTATACTTATAAGCAGATGTGCGACCGCATCGCCCATCGCAGGGCTTTCCTGAATTCCCTCGGCCTGCCGAAAGGAACCAATATCGGCGTCCTCGACCGCACGAGTGTCGACGCCATAGAACTGTTCCTCGCCATCACCTCGGCCGGCTATACGGCCCTCATGCTACCGAGCGCCCTTCCCGCACCCGCAGTGGCAGGCTGCTGCATGAAATTCCAGCTCGGAGCCCTCTTCGTCCGCGACGAGTTCAAGCCCGTGGCCGAAGGCGCCCCCACGAAAATCTTCCCCGCATCCTCCACTTCCGAAGACACAGCATCCGTCACTCCTGTCGACAAGGAGGCTCCCGCAGCCATCTTCTTCACCGGCGGCACTACCGGAGCGCCCAAGGGCGTCCTGCTGCCTCACCGTGCCATCATGCGCGGCAGCCACAATGGTTGCTACTACAAGGGCAAGGTCATCGGCTGCCACACCTATATCGGGCTCCTTCCGCTGAGCCACGTCTTCGGCCTTATCCGCAGCACCCTGTCGGTCTTCCAGACCGGCAACCTGCTCTACACGGCGGAAGACATGAAGGCCACCGTGGGCAAGATCCCGATGCTCAGACCCACTATCCTCGTCCTGGTCCCCGGGCTTTGCGAGATACTGCTGGGACTGGCCAAGATGTACGGGCCGCAGTTCCTCAGCAGCCTGAAGTCCGTCATCTCCGGAGCCGCGCCTGTTCCGCCGCGCATGGTGGTCCAGTTCAAGGAACTGGGCATCACCCTGTTCTTCGGCTACGGCATGACCGAAGGCGCGAACCTCAGCTGCGGCAACATCGACATCGACAATCGTCCCACGTCGGTGGGACCGGTCTATCCGGGCCACGAGATCAAACTCGTGGACGGTGAAATCTGGATGAGGGGCGACCATCTGATGCTCGGCTATTACAACGACCCTGAGGCCACCAAAGCCGTGATGACGGAGGATGGCTGGCTCAGGACCGGCGACCTGGCCCGTCTTGACGAAGACGGCTTCGTCTACATCACCGGCCGCATCAAGAACCTCATCATCCTGTCGAACGGCGAGAACGTCTCGCCAGAGGAGCTGGAGGACGCGGTGAACCGCGACATGCGCGTACGCGACTGCCTGGTCAGGGAAGAAGAGGTTGCAGGACAGCCTGCCATAGCCATAGAGATACTCCCGGTCATGCAGGCCTTCGAAGGCCAGCCCTGGGAAGAGGTCGAGAAGGCCATGAAGGCGGTCGTCGATACTCTCAACGCCACGCTTCCCTCCACGCACCGCATCGCCAAGGTGACTGTCCGCAAGGAAGACTTCAAGCGCACCGGCAGCTTCAAAGTCGCACGTAACCAGTGAGAAAGGCCATGACACGCGAAACCGTATTCGAAGGGCTGAAGGAGATCATCTCCGGCATCAAGCCCCAGCTGGACCTCTCCAAAGTGGATTATGGTTCAAGGCTCGTCGGCGACCTGGGCATAGATTCCCTGTCAATGCTGTTGTTATCCCTGGCAGCCGAGAACAAGTTCCAGATGCGCTTCGACTCCGCCGCCCCTCCGTTCGAAACGGTGGGGGATGTCTGCGACTTCATAGTCAGGGCCACCCAGAGCTGAGCCCGTGCGCAGTTACCATTTATTAAAAAAAGATGCACATAGTTGCATCTTTTTTTTACCTTTGCACGTTCATTACCGGACTATGCTGAATTTTTTGTTCTCCAACGGTTATTCAGTCACTTTCGATCCGCTCGGCAGCGTGTCGGGCCGGGGTCTCGTACCGTTGGGAGTCTCCGGTACCGTGTAATCCAAATAACTCAAATTTTCGATGAAAAGATTGTTTGTTTTGTTTGCCTTCCTTCTGGTTTCGTGCGCAGTGTTTGCGCAAGACGAGAAACCGCAGTCGGAGGGCGTTTTGATGATTGTACCCCGACTTGACGTGGAACCCGCCTACTCATTCTCCGACCGCGAATGGAGCGTCGACCTGGGGTATACGTCGTTATACACCTATGTCGACGGAAACATCGGCGAACATTTCTCATATTCCCTGGCCAACCGCTGGATCACCGGCCCCTCCATACTCAATGATACCAGAGACATGTATGCCCACACCTGGAGCAGGAACTACTCCAACTGGATTTCCTGGGCTACCGTGACGGGCCGCTACGAAGGCTTCTTCCTGACCCTCGGCAAGGACTACATCCATTTCGGCACCAAGGAGATCGACGATTACGACCACGACTCCCACTGGCAGCTGAACTCCATCCTGTGGAACTGTTACCAGGTCTTCCAGTGGGGAGGCCGTTTCGGCTGGGCCACCGAAGATGAAGACACGAAGTTCTTCGTAGAAATCACCAACGACCAGCCCCATACTCCTCAGGAAGAAAACCTTCGTCCTTTCAGCGGCCGGAATTTCGGAGACTATGCCCTGAATATCTTCGGCATGCACGACTTCGACAACGTGACCCTGACTGGCTCGATCTCGCAGTGCAGCCTCAACTGGCTGGGCAGCCTCGGCCTCGGCGTACACTTCTCCGACGCCCTGTCCATGCAGTTCGACAGCTATATCTCGAAAGTCTACGGTGCAGCCACCCTCCATCTGACCTACAGCCCGGGCGAGCATTTCGACATCTTTGCCAAGGGAGGCTACGACCAGTGGAATACTGACACCTTCGGCCTCGAAGACTATCGTGGCAAGCGCTTTTACGGTGGCATTGGGGGCTACTGGTATCCCTTGTCCGACAACCACGACCTCCGCATCCACGCCCTGGCATCCTATGACGGATATGACAAGTCTGCATACTTCTCAGTAGGAGCCGTTTACCTCCTCAATATAAAGCTTTACTAAGGAAATGGTAAAGCAGGATACCGTCATCCGCCTGGACCATGTCTCCAAGTCCTTCGGCGACAAGAAGGTTCTCGACAACATCTCACTGGAGGTCAAGCGCGGTGAATTCGTCACCTTCCTCGGCCCCTCTGGCTGTGGAAAGACGACCACTCTCCGCATGATCGCGGGATTCGCCAAGCCAGACGAGGGAACCGTCACCATGGATGGCAAGGTCATCAACGACGTGCCTCCGTACCAGCGCAAGCTCAATACCGTTTTCCAGCGCTATGCGCTCTTCCCGCACCTTGACGTCTACGACAACGTGGCCTTCGGCCTGAAGCTGCAGAAGGTTCCCGAGGATGAAATCGCGAAACGGGTGAAGAAGGTGCTCAAGCTTGTCAGCATGTCGGACTATGAAGACCGCGACGTCGAGTCGCTCTCCGGCGGACAGCAGCAGCGTGTGGCCATCGCCCGCGCACTGATCAACCAGCCCCGGGTTCTCCTGCTCGACGAGCCACTGGCGGCCCTCGACCTGAAGATGCGCAAGGACATGCAGATCGAGCTCAAGGAGATGCACAAGAAACTGGGCATCACCTTCATCTACGTGACCCACGACCAGGAGGAGGCCCTTACTCTCTCCGACACCATCGTCGTGATGAACGAGGGCAGGATCCAGCAGATCGGCACCCCGATAGACATCTACAACGAACCGGTCAACGCCTTCGTGGCCGACTTCATCGGCGAAAGCAATATCCTGAAAGGCAAGATGCTCCGCAATCGCCGCGTGGCCTTCATCAAGCACGAGTTCGACTGCGTGGACGAAGGCTTCGCCGACAACGAGAAAGTCGACGTGGTGGTCCGTCCCGAGGACATCTATTTCACCACCGATCCCGCGAAGTGCCAGTTCACCGCGAAGGTGAATTCCTGCATCTTCAAGGGCGTGCACTATGAGATGTGGGTCGACACCGACACGGGCTACGAACTCCTGATACAGGATTACGACCCGTACCCCGTGGGAAGCGAAGTGATGCTCTACATCGACCCCGACGACATCCAGGTCATGAAGAAGGAGCGCCTGGACAACACCCTGCACGGCAAGGTGTCGGGAGAGGGAAAGGTGGAGCTCCTCGACGCCGTCTTCGAATGCGATACCAAGGGCTTCGACGAGGGAGAGGAAGTGGACATCCACTTCGCTTTCGACAAGGTGGAACTGCTCGACCACGAAGACGAGGCGATCGTCTCGGGCAACGTGGTGTTCATCCTCTATATGGGCAACCACTACCACCTGACCATCAAGACCGAATCCGGCGAGAATATCTGGGTGGACACCAACGATATCTGGGACAAAGGCGACTTCGTGGGCATCAGAATCCTTCCGAAAGACATCCTTCTTTCCAAACCGGCATCAGGCAATGAATAAACGGTCGAGCTGGGCTTTGCCTTATTTCATCTTCCTGGTACTCTTCGTGGTACTGCCGCTCCTGCTGATAGTCATGTACGCTCTGCAGGACGGAAGCGGGCATTTTACGCTCAGCAACATCACGAAGTTCTTTACTGACAAGGATGCCCTGAGCACCTTCGCACTCTCCCTGGAGGTGGCCATCGAAAATACGCTGCTCTGCATCCTGATCGGATACCCGGCCGCGTACATCCTCTCTGACAACAAGCTCAACAGGAGCGCGGTCACCGTTGTACTCTTCATCCTTCCCATGTGGATCAACGCGCTGATGCGTACACTGGCCACGGCGGAGCTCTTCAACATGGCGGGCATTCCGCTGGGGAAGGGGACCCTGCTGTTCGGTATGTGCTACGACTACCTTCCGTTCATGATCTATCCCATCTACAACCAGCTCAAGAAGATGGACAAATCCTACGCCGAGGCGGCGCAGGACCTGGGCGCAACGCCCGGCCAGGTGTTCCGCAAGGTCACCCTGCCGCTGTCGATGCCGGGTGTCATGAGCGGGGTCATGATGGTGTTCATGCCGACGGTCTCAACCTTCGCCATCTCGGAGTTCCTGACCAACAACAAGATCAAGCTCTTCGGTACGATCATCCAGGAGAATATCAACAACTCGATGTGG
>CAJONI010000057.1 GCA_905235995.1 uncultured Bacteroidales bacterium | reverse complement strand
GAAGCTGCCCTTGTAGAGGGTCACGTTCTTGATGGCGTCGGCGTTGAACACCGAGAAGAAGCCCATCATGTGGTTGACGTTGTAGATGGGCACCCCGTCAAGCAGCAGCAGGTTCTCGTCGGGACCGCCGCCGCGCACGTAGAGGCCGGCCGAGCCCTCGGTTCCCGACTGCACGCCGGGCAGCAGCTGTATGGCCTTGATCACATCTACCTCGCCCGCAAGCGCCGGGACCTTCTTGATCTGCACCACCGGGATCTCGACGGCGCTCATCTGCGAGCCCCGTACCCCTATCTCGGAGCGCGATGCAGTGACCGCCGCGCCCGAAAGCATCTCCGGCGAGAAGTCCAGCGCCACGTGTATCACTGTGTCACGCCTCAGGTCGAAGGTGGAAGTGACAGATTCGTAGCCCATGTACGACCACTCCAGCGACACTTCGCCCGCCGGCAGGGTAAGGGTGTAATAGCCATAGTTGTTGGTCACAGTTCCCTGCTTCGAGCCCTGCTCCAGCAGTGTCGCGCTGATGAGCGACTCGCCCGACGCCGCGTCGGTCATGTAGCCGCTGACGGTGAACCTGCGCTGTGACTGCGCTTCGGCCACGAGGGCCGGAATCATGAGCATCGCCGCGATGAGTGCGGCGATCCTCCATCCTCTTTTTCTCATCATCTCTCTGCTCATTTTTGTTGTAATCCTTTAAGTGACAACCCTATCCGCTTCCTCTCGAGATCCACCTGTATCACCCGCGCCTGAAGCTGCTGGTGGACCTTGAGGACCTTGGAAGGGTCGGACACATATTTGTCGGCCATCTGCGAGACATGTATCAGGCCGTGCTCGTGTATGCCCAGGTCGACGAAGGCGCCGAATGCCGTGACGTTGGTCACGATGCAGGGCAGTATCATCCCGACCTGCACGTCCTCTATGGAACGGATGTCCTGCGCGAACTCGAACACGTGTATCGCGCCGCGGGGGTCGCGTCCACGCTTGCCTATCGCGATGAAGATGTCGGTCAGGGTGGGCATGCCCGCATCTTCCGACACGTAGCTCTCCAGATCCACTCTGCTGCGTACGCCTTCGTCGGCCACGAATTCGCCCACCGACACTCCCGCGTCGGCGGCCATCTTCTCCACCAGGGCATAGCGCTCCGGATGTACCGCAGTGTCGTCCAGCGGGTTGGCCGCTCCGGGAATCCTCAGGAAACCGGCGCACTGCTCGTAAACCCTGGCCCCGAGGCGCGGGACTTCCAGCAGTTCGCCGCGCGAAGGGAAAGGACCGTGCTCGTCGCGGTAGGCCACTATGCTGCGCGAAAGGGCCGGGCCTATGCCCGAAACATAGCGCAGGAGCCAGCTGCTGGCAGTGTTGAGGTTCACCCCGACGCTGTTGACGCACTGCTCCACGGTCTCGTCGAGCCTGTCGCGCAGCAGCGCCTGGTCGACGTCATGCTGGTACTGCCCCACCCCTATGCTCTTGGGGTCGATCTTCACCAGTTCGGAGAGCGGATCCATGAGCCTGCGCCCTATCGACACCGCGCCGCGCACCGTCACGTCGTAGTCGGGGAACTCCTCGCGCGCAGCTTCGGAGGCCGAGTAGACCGACGCTCCGTCCTCGCTCACCGAGTACACCCTCACGCCTTCGGGCAGGGCGATCTTCTGGATGAAGGCCTCTGTCTCGCGGCCCGCGGTGCCGTTGCCTATGGCTATGACTTCAATCTTGTAGGACTCCACTAGGTTGGAGATCTTGCGCATCGCGGCAAGTTTCTCATTCTGGGGAGGATGGGGATAGATCACATCGTTGTGGAGCAGGACTCCCTGAGCGTCGAGGCACACCAGCTTGCATCCGGTGCGGAAACCGGGGTCGATGGCCAGGGTGCGCTTCTGCCCCACGGGCGGGGCAAGCAGCAGCTCGCGCAGGTTCTCTCCGAACACGCGTATGGCCTCCATGTCGGCCTTCTCCTTGGCCGCGGCTATCACCTCGTTCTCTATCGAGGGATGCAGCAGGCGCTTCCAGGCATCTTCCAGGGCCTGGTCGACCTGCGCTTTGCAGGCGGGTGCGGGCCTCCGCTTATGCTCATAAACCATGCGGGAGATGCGCTCCATGGCATGGTCGGGGTCGACGTCGATGCGCACGCGCACATAGCCCTGGTCGCGGGCGCGGAGCATCGCCAGCAGGCGGTGCGAAGGGATGCGGTCGATCCTCTGCGCGAAATCGAAATAGCCGCGGTAGTTCTGGGCCTGCTCGTCGTCTTCCTTCTCGCGGACCACGTGGGAGGAGACAGTCCCCCAGCGCTGGTAGAGATCGCGCAGGGAGGCGCGCACGGGCTGGCTTTCCGAGGTCATCTCGGCCACTATGTCGCGGGCTCCGGCGAGGGCTTCCTCGCTTTCGCGCTCGGGATGGTCGAGGGTCATATCCCAGAGTTTCAATGCTATGGGTTCATAGCCCTTCTCCCGGGCGATGGACGCGCGGGTGCGGCGCTTCGGGCGGTAGGGCAGGTAGAGGTCCTCCACCAGCTGCGGATCTACCGCGGCCTCGATGGCGTCGCGGAGCTCCTGCGTGAGCTTGCCCTGCTCCTCTATGCTGGCTAGCACCGCGGCCTTGCGCTTCTCCAGCTCTGTGAAGCGGAGCCAGGCGTGCCTGACGGCCGCGACCTGCATCTCGTCGAGAGCGCCGGTGCGCTCCTTGCGGTAGCGGCTGATGAAAGGGACCGTAGCCCCTTCCTCGAAGAGTTCCACGCAGTGCGCCACCTGCCAGGGGGCCACCTCCAGCGAGGCCGCGATATGGTCGGTATAGAGTTTATTCATCGGATACTGCTTTGAGCCGGTCGCGGTAGGAAGAGAATATCTTGCTCTTCGACACGAAGCCGAGGTATTTGTTTTCGTCGTCCAGCACGGGGAGGTTCCACGCGCCAGTGCTTTCGAACTTGGCCATCACGCTGTCCATCTTCTCGTCGATGTAGATGAAGGCCGGGACGCTGGACATCAGCCCGTCGACCTTCACGCTCGCGTAGCGGGTGCGGTCGAACATGATGGGCCGCACGCTGTCGAGCGTCACCACGCCCTGGAACCTGCCTTCCGCGTCGACCACGGGGAAGAGGCTCCTCTGCGAAGAGGCTATGATGCGCACCAGTTCGCCCAGGGTGTCGTCGGGATGCACCGTGGTGAAGTCGCGCTCCACCAGGTCGGAGGTCCTGAGCAGGGTCAGCACGGCCTGGTCGCTGTCGTGGGTGAGCAGTTCGCCACTGGCGGCCAGGCGCTTGGTGTAGATCGACCAGGGTTCGAAGAAGCGTATGGTGCCGTAGCTTACCGCGGATGTGAATATCAGGGGGATAAGAAGCTCGTAGCCGCCGGTGATCTCGGCTATCAGGAAGATGGCCGTCATCGGGGCCTGCATCACTCCCGCCATCATGCCGGCCATTCCCACGAGCACGAAGTTCGCCTCGGGCACCGCGGCTATGCCCAGCAGGTTGATCAGCCTTGCCACCACGAAGCCCAGCAGTCCGCCGCTCACGAGCGTCGGGCCGAAGGTACCGCCCACTCCCCCGCCGGCGTTGGTCAGGGCCGTGGCGAACACCTTGAAGAGCAGTATGGCCACGAAATACAGCAGGAAGAGCCAGCCGCCGGCCTCTATCGAATCGGCGAAGAAGGGGGGCGACACTTCGCCGGGGTTGCCCTGGAGCATGAGCGAAAGCGACCTGTAGCCCTCTCCGTACAGCGGCGGGAAGACGAAGATCAGCACGCCCAGCAGCATTGCGCAGAGGGCCCAGCGTGCGTAGGGGTTGCGGAAGCGGCGCATGCGGTCTTCCACCATGATGGTCGCCCGTATGAAATACAGGGCCATGAAGCCGCATCCCACGCCTAGCAGCAGGTAGAAGGGCATGTTGGCCATGCGGAAAGCCTCTATCGACCCGGCGAACTGCACGTCCGTCCCCATGAAGAGATAGGTCACGACGGTGGCCGTGACCGAAGAAAGCAGCAGGGGCAGGATGGCGTTCATCGACAGGTTGAACATCAGGATCTCGAGCGTGAAGAGCACTCCTGCCAGCGGGGCCTTGAAGATGCCGGCTATGGCGGCTGCCGCGCCGCAGCCAAGCAGGAGGGTCACGTTCTTATAGGAGAGGCCTGCGCGGCGGGCCACCGTGGAGCCTATGGCGGCTCCGCTGTAGACTATCGGGGCCTCGGCTCCGACGCTGCCGCCGAAGCCTATGGTCACGGCGCTGGCGGCTATGGACGACCAGATGTTATGGCTTTTGATATTGGATTCCTTGCGGGATACCGCCCTGAGCACCTTGGTCACGCCGTGGCTGATGTCGTCTTTCACTATATAGCGGACGAGCAGCATGGAAAGCAGCATGCCCACGCCGGGGTAGACGAGCAGCAGCAGTGAATCCTGAGGGGTGCGGAACCAGTCGGTGAGGCCCGACTGTATCCAGTGTATCAGAAGCTTGAGCAGGATGGCTGCGCAGCCGCACAGCACTCCCACCCATACCGCGAGGAGCAGCAGTTTGGTCTTTTCGGTAAATGGAACGTGGCGGTCACTCTTCACCTTCTTCCTGGGCGGCCTCGGCAGCGGCGAGCTCGTCGTCCGATGCAGGGAAGCTTCCGCCTTCTCCTTCTTCCTCTTCATCTCCGTCCTCATTCTTGAAAACTTCTTCAGCATCTTCGTAGTCGTCTACCTTCACCTTGATCTTCACGAGGTAAAGGGCGTCGGGAATCTCCAGGGTGACGGCATAGAAAGAGGTGCCGTCTGGCTTGTCGACCTTGAAAATATCGCCCATATAATCGGCATAGCCGTGGGGATACTTCTCTCGAAAGGCATCCATCAGCTCCTCCGACATGTTCTCGTAGCTGATTACAGCGCGTTTCTTAGGGATATTTTGTCCAGCCATGGTATTATTATGTTTGGTGGTGCAAGTATAGGAGATTTTTTTTTTCTGCGCAAAAAAAAATGGCATCTCTCCGTATGGCTGACCATTTGCGGCTTGCCTGGCGCTCTGGTATTCCGTTCCATGGCCAGAAAAATGGCCCTGGAACGGAATACCACCCGCGCCGCGGATCCCGCAGTCTATCGCTTTTTGAAAAAGAAGGATTTCTGGCGGCGTTTGCGGGAGATGTCGCGTTCGACGAAGATTTTCTTGCCCGTGCGAGGGTCGCGGCCGGTGGCGAACATTTCGGTCGAGACGGTCATGGGCGTCGGCGTGAAATCCTGCACCTGCTCCGTGCGTATCCCCTTGAGCGCCGGATGCTTCGAAAGCGCCTCCATGTCGGACAGAGTGCAGCCAGGATGCGCCGAGATGAAGTAAGGAATGATCTCGTAGTTCAGGCCCCGCGCCTTCACCAGCTTCCTGAACTCCTTTTCCAGACGCTCGAACAGCCTGAACGAAGGCTTGCCCATGGCCTGCAGCACATGGTCTTCGGTGTGCTCCGGCGCAACCTTGAGGCGACCGCTGGTGTGCCTGACCACCAGCTGCTCGAAGTACTTCTGCCCCGTCGCGTCCAGGAAACCGTTCTCGTCGAGGAAGAGATCGTAGCGTATGCCGCTGCTCACGAAGACATGCTTCACGCCCGGAACCTTCAGCACCTTTTCGTAGAGCTGCAGCAGAGGCGCATGGTCGTGGTCGAGGTTGCGGCAGAGCTTCGGGAAGAGGCAGGAGGGCCGCCTGCATTTCTCGCAGAGGCTCAGGTCCTTGCCACCCATGCGGTACATGTTGGCGCTCGGCGCCCCGAGATCCGAGATCGTGCCCTTGAACTCCGGATGGCGCGTCAGCTCCTCCACCTCGCGCAGGATCGACTCCTCGCTGCGCGACTGTATCTGCTTGCCCTGGTGGGCCGTGATAGCGCAGAAGTTGCAGCCTCCGAAGCAGCCCCGGTGCGTCGTGACCGAGAACTTGATCATGTCGTAGGCAGGGATGCGCTTGCCCTTGTAGCGGGGATGAGGCAGACGCGTGAAGGGCAGTTCGTAGATCCAGTCGAGCTGCCCGGTGGTCAGCACGGGCCCCGTCAGGACCCTGGGAAGCTGGCCTGCAGTGCCGTTGGCAAAGGCGTCCGCTATGCGCGTCATGGGCTCCTCGCCCATGCCCCAGACAAGATAGTCGGCGCCGCTCTCCTCGAGTATGGAGGGCTTCATGCAGTTGTCCCAGTAGTCGTAGTGGCGTTCGCGCCGCAGCGAGGCCTCGATGCCGCCGATCACTACCGGCACGTCGGGCCAGAGCTGCTTGAGTATCTTCGTATAGACTATAGTGGCGCGGTCGGGACGCGCTCCGGGGCGGCCTTCAGGCGTATAGGCGTCGTCGCTGCGCAGGCGCTTCGCGGCGGTGTAGTGGTTCACCATAGAATCCATCGCACCCGCGCCCACGCCGAAGAAGAGACGCGGACGGCCCAGCTTGCGGAAGTCGCGCAGGTCGTCGCGCCAGTTGGGCTGCGGCACCACAGCCACCCTGTAGCCACGCGCTTCCAGCACCCTGGCTATCACGGATACACCGAAGGAAGGATGGTCGACATAGGCGTCGCCCATGAACAGGATCACGTCGGCCTGCTCCCAGCCCAGCGCGTCCATCTCCTTCTTCGATGTCGGAAGGAAGTTCACCTTACATCCGTTCGGGGAGGGTGACGCCGAGGATCGACATGGCGTGGCGGAGGGTGCGGGCCACCGTCTGCAGGAGGGCGAGACGCTGGTCGCGGACGGCCGCGTCTTCCTCGCGGAGGACGGGCGTGTCGTGGTAGTACTGGTTGAACTCCTTGGCCAGGTCGTAGGCGAAGTTGGCCACGAGCGCAGGGGAATGCGACGCGCCAGCCTCGCGGATCTTGTCCGGATAGCCGCTGAGCAGCTGCACGAGCGCCTCCTCCTTGGGCAGGAGCGCCGCGCCGGTGACCGAGGGCACATAGCCGGCCTCCTCTGCCTTGCGCAGTATCGAGCAGATACGTGCGTGGGTGTACTGGATGAAGGGGCCGGTGTTGCCGTTGAAGTCTATCGACTCGCGAGGGTCGAAGAGCATCGTCTTCTTCGGGTCGACCTTGAGTATGAAGTACTTGAGCGCGCCGAGGGAGAGCATCGTGAAGAGTCCGTCCTGCTCCTCGGGGCTCATGCCTTCGAGCTTGCCCAGCTCGAGCGAGGTCTCGCGGGCGGTGTCGTACATGCGGTCGAGCAGGTCGTCGGCGTCAACCACCGTGCCCTCGCGCGACTTCATCTTGCCTTCGGGCAGTTCCACCATGCCGTAGGAGAGGTGGTAGATGGTCTCGGCCCAGTCGAAGCCGAGCTTGGCAAGCACGAGCTTGAGTACCTGGAAATGATAGTTCTGCTCGTTGCCCACCACGTAGATCATCTCGTCGAAGCCATACTCGTCGTGCCTCTGCTTCGCGGTGCCGAGGTCCTGGGTCATGTAGACCGAGGTGCCGTCGCGGCGCAGCAGGAGCTTCTCGTCGAGGCCGTCGGCAGTGAGGTCGCACCACACGCTGCCGTCATCCCGGCGGTAGAGCACTCCTTTCGCGAGCCCTTCTTCTACCAGCGACTTGCCGTCCCTGTAGGTCCGGGACTCGTAGTAGATGCGGTCGAACGAGATGCCG
This sequence comes from uncultured Bacteroidales bacterium, assembly GCA_905235995.1. Lineage (GTDB taxonomy): Bacteria > Bacteroidota > Bacteroidia > Bacteroidales > UBA932 > Cacconaster. The sequence goes on along the minus strand of CAJONI010000057.1, from coordinate 24,386 downwards.
AGGCGGCGGTAGGTCTCTTCGAAGCCGGCGTAGACCCACGAGTTCATCTTCTCCCAGAGTGCGCGTACCTCGGGGTCGCCCTGCTCCCACCTGACGAGCATGTCCTGGGCTTCCTTCAGTATCGGAGCTTCCTTCTCGGCCACTTCGGGGTCCATCCCGCCGGCCACCAGCTCCGCGACTTCGGCCTTCAGCAGGTCGTTGAACTTCACGTAGTAGTCGCCCACCAGGTGGTCGCCTTTCTTGCCGGAACTTTCCGGGGTCTCGCCGTTGCCGCACTTGAGCCAGGCAAGCATCGACTTGCAGATGTGTATGCCGCGGTCGTTGACCAGGTTGACTTTCATCACCCTGTCGCCGCAGGCTTCCAGCAGGCGGCTCACCGACCAGCCCAGCAGGTTGTTGCGGATGTGGCCCAGGTGGAGCGGCTTATTGGTGTTGGGGCTGGAGAACTCGACCATCACGGTGCGGCCCGTGGCGGGCAGCTGGCCGAAATTTTCGTCGGCGGCTATCTCCGCCAGCACGCCGGTCCAGTAGGAGCCGGAGAGCTTGATGTTGAGGAATCCCTTGACCACTCCGAAACTCTCGACTGCGGGTTCGTTGGCCCGGAGCCACTCGCCTATCTCCGTTGCCGTGGCCTCGGGGGCCTTGCGGCTGGCGCGGAGCAGCGGGAAGACGACGAGGGTCACGTCGCCCTCGAACTCCTTGCGGGTGGGCTGTACCTGTATCAGGCCGGGGGTCGGTTCAATGCCGTAGAGAGCCGCGACGGCTTTTCCTGCTGCGGCGGCTGTGAAGTCAAGTGGATTTGTCATTTCTAAAAAGATTTAGCCCAGGTAGCCCTTGAGCAGTTTGCTGCGGGCGCTGTGGCGCAGGCGGCGTATGGCTTTCTCCTTGATCTGGCGTACGCGTTCGCGGGTGAGGCCGAATTTCTCGCCTATCTCCTCGAGGGTCATCTCCTGGCAGCCGATGCCGAAGAAGTATTTCACGATGTCGCGCTCGCGTTCGGTGAGGGTGGAGAGAGCGCGCTCGATCTCGGTATTGAGGCTCTCGTTCACGAGGCCCTTGTCGGCGTTGGGAGAATCGTTGTTGACGAGCACGTCGAGCAGGCTGTTGTCTTCCCCGTCGACGAAAGGTGCATCGACCGAGACGTGGCGGCCGCTGACGCGCAGGGTGTCGGCGATCTTCTCGCGGGGGATTTCGAGCATGTCGGCCAGTTCGTCGGGCGAGGGCTGGCGTTCGTACTGCTGCTCGAACTGGGAGAGGGCCTTGTTGATCTTGTTGAGCGATCCGACCTGGTTGAGGGGGAGGCGCACTATGCGGCTCTGCTCTGCGAGGGCCTGGAGTATGCTCTGGCGTATCCACCATACGGCGTAGGAGATGAACTTGAAACCGCGGGTCTCGTCGAATTTCTCTGCGGCCTTGATCAGGCCGAGGTTGCCTTCGTTGATCAGGTCGGGCAGGCTGATGCCCTGGTTCTGGTACTGTTTCGCTACGGAGACGACGAACCTCAGGTTGGCCCTGGTGAGCTTGTCGAGGGCTTCCTGGTCGCCTTTCTTGATACGCTGGGCGAGTTCGACTTCTTCTTCTACTGTAATGAGTTCCTCGCGGCCGATTTCCTGGAGGTACTTGTCAAGCGATGCACTCTCTCGGTTGGTGATCGACTTGGTAATCTTTAGTTGACGCATATAAAAAAACAAGTGCCGCTGAAACGAGCGACACTATCTTATACGAATAACTAAAAATTATGTTTCAAAAGATTACAAGACGGCGATGAGTTCGAGTTGTTTGCCGTTGCGGAGGACGGTGATCACGGCTTTTTCGCCGGGGCGGAGCTTGCTCACCTGTTCCTGGAGGGCGGCGCTGTTGTGGATCTTCACGAGGTTGATCTCGCGGATCACGTCGCCAACCTCGACGCCGGCCTTGCCGGCAGCACCGTCTTTCTGCACCTCGGCCACATACACCCCTTCGATGTCAGGGACATTGGCCTGGGCGGCCAGCTGCGCGTTCATGTCGGCGATCCTGATGCCGAGCATCGCACGCCGTACCTCGCCGTACTCGATGAAGTCGTCGACCACCTTCCTCACGATGTTGACCGGAACGGCGAACGAATAGCCGGTGTAGGAACCCGTGCGGGAGATGATCGAGGTGTTGATGCCGACCAGAATGCCCGCAGCGTTGACCAGTGCGCCGCCGCTGTTGCCGGGGTTCACCGCAGCGTCGGTCTGGATGAACGACTCCACGCGGTACTGCCCGTCATAGTTGGGCATCGAACGGCCCTTTGCGCTCACGATGCCCGCGGTGATGGTGCTTCGCAGGTCGTAGGGCGAGCCTATGGCCAGCACCCATTCGCCGAGGCGCAGCGCGTCGCTGTCGCCCATCTCGAGGGTAGGCAGGTCTTCGGCGTCGATCTTGATCAGGGCGATGTCGGTGGCAGGGTCGGTGCCCACGAGCTTCGCGGAATAGACCTGGTTGTTCTCGAGGGTCACCTCGATCTTGTCGGCTCCGGCGACCACATGGTTGTTGGTCACGATGTAGCCGTCGGGACGGATGATCACGCCGCTGCCGAGGCCCACCTGCTCACGCGGAAGCTGGGGGAAGCCGAACAGCATGTCGAAGATAGAATTTGGCTGTCCTCCACCTGCGGTGGTCTGGGTCACCTTGACATAGACGACGGCCTGGACTGCCATTTCGGCAGCGTCGGAGAAGTTGGGCACGTTGGTCACCACCACCTGGCGGCGCGGAGCCGTCCTGTCGTCCTGGGGAGCGCCGGAATATACGGTCGAAACCGTCCCGCCCTGCTGCTGCAGCTGGCGGTCCAGCGTACGGCTGGCGGCAAAATAGGCCGTAAGACCTGAAACGGCGATGATCAAGAGTAAATAGAGAAGTTTTTTACCCATTTTCTGCTTATTTTTATTATATTTGTGATTCTGAAAACCGTTACACGAAAATAATAAAAATCGTACCAAATATGAAATTTTCCGTATCAAGCTCCGAACTTCTCAGCGGCCTGATGTCCGTCTCGAAGGTCATCGTCCCCAAGCCCACGAATTCCATCCTGGAGAACTTCCTCTTCCAGCTAGAAGGCAACACTTTGACTGTCACTGCCTCCGACGGCGAGACCACCCTCAAGACCACCATCAGCATCGCCCAGGTGCAGGAGGAAGGCTCCACGGCAGTGCCTGCCAAGCTCCTGACCGACTCCCTCAAGGAGTTCCCCGACCAGCCCCTGGCCTTCAGCGTCGACGGCGGCAGCTCGGTGATGGACATCGTATGGGCGAGCGGCGCCTCGAAGATTCCCTGCTTTGAAGCGGCCGACTTCCCCGCCCTCCCCGCCATCGGCCAGATCTCCGAGAGCGTGGTGATTCCTTCGGCGACCCTGCTCGACGGCATCGGCAGCACCATCTACGCCACCGCCGAAGAGGAGCTCCGCCCCGTGATGAACGGCATCTTCTTCGACATCGACACCGACGTCACGACCCTAGTGGCCTCCGACGCCCACAAGCTCATCTGCTACAGCTTCACCGACGGCAAGCCCACCCAGAAGTCGAACTTCATCCTCCACAAGAAGCCCGCCTCGATACTCAAGAGCGTCCTGGCCCGCTTCGACGACGAGGTCACGATCCGCTACGACAACAAGAACGCCTACTTCAGCTTCGGCGACAGCATACTCGTGTGCCGCCTGATCGAGGGCAACTACCCCGCATGGCGCAGTGTGATTCCCCGCGGCAACTCCAACCGCATGGTCATCGGCCGCGCCGACCTCCTCGGAGTTGTCAAGCGCATCGCCGTGTGCTCCAACCAGGTGTCGAACCAGATCCGCCTGAAGCTCTCGCAGAACGAAGTGCTGATCTCCGCGCAGGACCTCGGCTTCTCGATGTCAGCCCACGAGACCCTCCCCTGCCAGTACGACGGCCAGGAGATGGAAATCGGCTTCAAGGCCCCGTTCCTCCTCGAGATCCTCGCGAACCTGCCCTACCAGAACATCTGCATGGAACTCGCCGACCCGGCCCGCGCCGCGCTCATAGTCCCCGCCGACGAATCCGCCTCCGGAGCCGACATCCGCGCCCTGCTGATGCCCGTGATGATCAACGCCTAGCGCACGCTCCGTCATGCAGCTTGCACTCAAGAACCCGCTCCTGTTCTTCGACATCGAGAGCACGGGGCTGAACGTCGCGTCCGACCGCATAGTGGAGATATCGCTGGTCAAGGTATCCCCCGCCGCCCCCGGACAGCCCAACGACGTGGAAGTCAAGACCCGCCGCATCAACCCCACGATCCCCATCACCCCCGGCGCCCAGGCGGTGCACGGCATCAGCGACGAGGACGTGAAGGACTGCCCCACTTTCAAGCAGTTGGCCAAGTCGCTGGCCAAATTGATGGAGGGCTGCGACATAGCGGGCTACAATTCGCTGAAGTTCGACATCCCGATGCTCGCCGAGGAGTTCCTCCGCGCCGGAGTCGAGTTCGACTTTCGCAAGCGCAAGCTCGTCGACGTGCAGAACATCTTCCACAAGAAGGAGCAGCGCACCCTGAAGGCCGCCTACAAGTTCTACTGCGGGCAGAACCTCGACAACGCGCACTCCGCAGAGGCCGACACCATGGCCACCTACGAGGTGCTCGAGGCCCAACTCGACCGCTACGCCCACGACGAGGAAGACCCCCTGCAGAACGACGTGTCCTGGCTCGCGAAATACTCATGCCAGAGCCGCTTCGTGGACTACGCCGGCAGGATCGTGCTCAACGACGACGACGTGCCCGTGTTCAACTTCGGCAAGCACCGGGGCAGGCCCGTGGCAGAAGTGCTCAAGAAGGAGCCCTCATACTACAGCTGGATGATGGAGGGCGACTTCACCCTCGACACCAAGCAGCAGCTCACCAAGATTAAAGTTTCGATGCAATGAACCTGAAAGCCCTGCTGCCGAAAGCAGCGCCCTATATCGTAGTAGCAGTCATCTCCGTAGTGCTCGCGTGCATCTACTGCAAGCCTGCGCTGAGCGGCAAGGTGCTGCAGTCGGGAGACGACATCAACGCCGTGTCGAACATTCAGAACGGCCACTACGGGGAAGCCTCGTGGTGGAACGGTTCTGTGTTCAGTGGCATGCCCAACTACCAGATCGGCGGCGGCGAATACAAGTCCGATCGTCTGCTCGGACCCGTGAAGGGTTTCTTCTTCAAGGGAGCCTACAGCAGCCCCATCTGGATCCTGATCTTCTACTTCCTGGCCTTCTTCGCCCTGCTGCGGGTTTTCGGGGTGAATCCCTGGCTCTCGATAGCAGGAGCCATAGCCATCGCCCTGTCGTCGTATTTCATAGTCATAATCGCCGCCGGACACGGCGGAAAGACCGTCGCCATCACCTACATCACCCTGGTGGCGGCAGGATTCTACCTGATCTACAGGAAGAAATACGCTCTGGGAGCGGTGTTCGCCGCCCTCTTCACGGCCATAGGCTTCAGCATCCATCCGCAGATGGCCTACTATCTCTTCATGATGATGGGCCTTTTCTTCATCGCGGAGATCTTCATCCATGCCCGCGAGAAGCGCTGGAAGGATTTCTTCATCGCCACCGCCATCTTCGTGGCATCGGTGGGCATAGGCCTGGGTACCGGCACATCCAACATCTTCGCCAACAGCGAGTACGCCGAACAGACCATGCGCGGCGGCCACTCCGACCTGGTGAAGGAGGGTGAAAGCGCCGAGGCAGTGCAGTCGAAAGGCCTCGACATCGACTACGCCACCCAGTGGAGCTACGGCATCGACGAGACCATGACCTTCCTGATTCCCGGCTTCAAGGGCGGCTCCTCCAACCATCCCCTCGGCCGCGACTCCCACACCTGGAAGTCCATCACCAAGCTCGGCATGCCCGCCTCCACGGCCCGCGAATTCTGCAGCGCAGCTCCGCTATACTGGGGCGAGCAGCCCTTCACTGCAGGCAACGTCTACATGGGAGCGATAGTCTGCTTCCTGTTCCTCCTTGGCTGCCTGATCGTTTCGGGCCCCTACAAATGGGCCCTGCTCGCCGCCACCGTGCTTTCCACCATGCTGGCCTGGGGCTACAACTGCATGTGGCTCACGGAGCTCTTTTTCAAATACTTCCCGCTCTACAACAAGTTCCGCGCAGTATCTTCGATACTCATAGTGGCCGAGATCGCCATGCCGCTGCTTGGCTTCCTGGCGCTCAAGGCCCTGATGGAAGGCAGCGTGGCGCGTGAGAAGGCCCGCAAGAGCCTGTTCATAGCCGGAGGCGTGACCGGAGGCCTCTGCCTGATCTTCGCGCTGCTGGGCGGCTCGATCTTCTCCTTCGTGGGCCCCGGCGACGCGGCCATCGCCAACCAGTTGCCCGAGGCCGTGTACGACGGCATCCTTGCCGACCGCGCCGACCTGCTCCGGGGCGACGCCTGGCGCAGCCTGCTCTTCATCGCCGGCGCCTTCTTCGTGGTCTGGCTCTACAGCGAGAAGAAACTCAAGGCAGGCTGGATGATAAGCATACTGGCGGTTCTGATACTCGCCGACATGTGGCCCGTCGACAAACGCTACTTCAACGACAGCTACTTCAAGATGCCGAAGAGCACGACAGCGGCTTATGAAAAGCAGCCGTGGGAAGAGCTGCTCCTGCAGGACAGCGACCCACATTTCCGCATCATGAACCTGACCACCAACACCTTCAACGAGAGCCGCTCATCCTACTGGCTCAAGTCGCTCGGCGGCTACCACGCCGCAAAGCTGCGCCGCTACCAGGACCTGATCGACCAGCACCTCTCGAAGTACCACTGGCCGGTGATCGGAATGCTCAACGCCAAATACCTCATAGTCCCCGGCGACGACGGGCAGCCCACTCCCCAGCTCAACCCCTATGCCCTTGGCAATGCCTGGTATGTGGGTGAACTGCAGGTGGTCGACGGCGCCAACGCCGAGAGCGACGCGCTCAACACCATCGACCTCTCAAACACCGCCGTGCTCGACCGTCCTTTCGAAAGCTATGTGGACAACCTGCACCCCGGAGTCGCGCCCGACGCCTCGGTGGAGCTGACATATTTCCGCCCCAGCCGCGTGGAATACGACACCCACTCCTCCGCCCCCGGCACAGTGGTCTTCTCCGAGATCTACTACCCTTACGGCTGGAAGGCATCCATCGACGGCGAGCCCGCCGACCACTTCAGGGTGAACTACATACTCCGCGCCCTCAACGTCCCCGCCGGCGACCACCACGTCAGCTTCGTCTTCGACCCCGACAGCGTCCGCAAGGGCGACGCGATCGCGACGGTTTGCATAGTGCTGCTGTACCTGCTGATATTCGGGGCGGTAGTTTTCGGTGTTACAAGACTCCGCCGCGCCCGCCTGAATGCCTAAGGTATCCATCATAATCCCTGTCTACAACGCCCGTGACAGCATAGTCCGCTGCCTCGACTCCGTCCTGGCGCAGACCCTTGACGACATCGAGACCATCCTCGTCGACGACCACGGGCCTGACGACAGCATCGCGGTAGCCAAGGCTTTTCTGGCGGATTACGGCGGGCCCAAGGCCTTCCGCTTCACCCGGACCCCTGTCAACAGCGGCCCCGGAGCCGCCCGCAACGTGGGCCTGAAAGAAGCGACAGGCGAATACCTGGCCTTCCTCGACAGCGACGATACGCTCGAGCCGGATTTCTGCGAAGCCCTGTACTCTGCCGCCTCAGCAGCTGAGGCAGACATGGCCTTCGGCCACATCGCCTTCGACATGCCCGACGGCAGTTCAGTGGTAAAGCGCAACCCCCTTGTGCCCGACGGGGCGTTTGAAGGCAGAATTAAGAAGCGCTACCTCAGCACCTTCACTTCGTATTTTACTACGTACCTCTATAGAAGGACGATGCTTCTGGAAAACGGCATCACCTTTCCCGGCACTCGCAGCGCCGAGGACAGCTGCTTCCTGATCTGCAGCCTGCTCTGCGCCAGGCGTATAGCCCGCGTCGACAAGGTGCTGTACCATTACGACATACAGCCCTCATCGGTCAGCAAACGCCGCGACCGGGGCCGCGCGTGCCAGCGGCTCGACAGTTTCCGCACACTCAAGGCCTTCGCCAAGGCGCACGGGCTCTGGCACCCCTACAGCGCGACGCTGCGGTTCATTATTTTCAAGAAAGGCTGGCTGCTGGCCGCGAAGGATTTGATCACGGGTTAGATATGAATTCACCACGAATCAAGATATTCACTCGATCCTTCGACCTCCGGCTCTACCGTCTGGCAAAGGGTCTTTTCGACGATATGCGCGACAAAGAAGGCCGTCCGATCCCCTGCGTCCGTCTCACCGACCAGACCGCCGACGGCTATTTCTATACGATGCTTAAGGACACCGACTGTGATATCGCCATCAATATCGACGAAGACGCTTTCGTGGTTGACCCGGAGGCGATAATAGACCTGGTAGATATCGTAGTTAAAGAGGGCTATGCGAATGCGGGATGCCCGGATTTCCGCGACGGGTCGGTCACCAACCCGTTCTTTAATGTCATCAATCTCCAACTCCTGCGGACAAAGTTCGACCACAGTCTTATAGCCGGACGCAGTTTCTCCGACCCCGAGCCTTACTATCCCTTATTTCGCTGGATAGCTGCATATTTCCATACTCTATACTTATCCTGCCGCAGACATTCCGATGGAGTCACCACCATCGCTCTCCATCCCGAAGGACGAACTATCTGCCTACACACCTGGTACTCTCGTTTCTACTCGATGCCTTCTTGGGTGGTACGGCGCGTCGACCCCGTCCAGAGTTGTCAAAAGCCTCGAATCGACGCCATAATCGCAGAGGCATATGGTATAAGGTGCCTTTCCATCCCTGATTTCAGGCTCAAAGACAAATTAGAATTTGCAGGCAACAAGATTCTCCGTTGGACAATAAAGATTCCCCAAAGAGTTTCCAAGTGGCCCTGGAAACTCCGCAGGATGCTCAGTAGACATTGAATTACTCACAAGGATATTGTTGCGCGCAAACTGCATTTTTTTTAAATAGTGTTGTCTGCACGCAACACTTTTATTATCTTTGAGGCGAAAAAAAAGAAATGCTATGGATGCTTTATTCAGAAAACATGACAGACTGCTGGCCAACACCTCAATGGAGATTATTAGGGAAAAGATGGACCAGATTCACTGGAATGCACAGATAGTCAGTATTATGGGGGCCAAAGGCGTTGGAAAGTCAACGCTCATTAAGCAGCATCTCAAGCAGGCATTTCGGCCTGGAGACCGCAGCGTCCTGTATTGTTCGGCTGATACTGTGGATTTCTCGACCCGTACCCTTGTGGGGCTTGCAGAGGAGTTTGCCATCCACGGCGGCGAACTTCTCGTTATCGATGAGATTCATAAGTATAAGCCCGGGGCTTCGGATTGGAGCCGTGAGGTCAAGGAGATTTATGAATTGTTCCCATCGTTGAAACTGATCATCAGCGGGTCCTCTTTACTTAAACTGAAAGAAGGTGATGCCGATCTTTCCCGACGTGCCATCAAATACACCATGCCCGGTCTGTCCTTCCGCGAGGCGATGCGTTTTTATCACGGACTCGACTTTCCCAAATGGCCCCTGGAAGACATCTTGGCACATCCTTATGATCTGTGGCAGCAGGTCGCTTCCAAGTGTAAGCCGATATTCCTGTTCAAGGAGTATCTGGAGAAAGGCTATTATCCGTTCCTGCTTGAGGGAGAAGGAGAATACTACACCAAGATTGAGCAGATGGTCAATTATATCATAGAAACAGAGTTACCGCAAATATGCAAAGTGGATGTAGCTAATATCCGAAAGATTCAAGCGCTTGTGAAGCTGATTTGCGAAGAAGTACCATTTGAACTGAATGCCAACAAGATAGCCGGCGCCTTGGAAATAGGTCGGGATACCGTGGTCGAATATCTGAAGTATCTTGGCGATGCCAAAGTGCTGAATCTGCTGTATTCAGATAAAAAGAAGATAGGCAAGCTGGCTAAGCCGGACAAGGTCTATTTGGAGAATTCCAACCTGCTCCACGCTCTCGCTCCCGGCAAAGTGGATATAGGTACCGCACGAGAGTGTTTTGCCGTCAATAGCCTGTTGGAGTCCCACGATGTTGAATACGGCAAGGCGCAAGGTGACTTTAAAGTTGATGCAAAGTACACCTTCGAGATTGGTGGCAGGGGTAAAGATTTCTCACAAATTCCAGGGGTTCCCGATTCCTACGTATTCGCCGATGATTGGGATATGCCGGATGGAGCAAAACTCCCGCTCTGGATGCTTGGGTTCCTTTATTAATTGGAATCAGTAAGATTATTTGACAGGATATCCTAGAATCATGAGGACTTCCTCCATCCGGGCACGGAATGTATGATTCTTCAATACTATTTCATGAGCCAATGCAGCCTGGGCGGATTTGTCCTGCGACAAGGCTTCTTCAATACGGGCAAACAGTTCCTGTTCATCGGAATATAGCCCTATGGCCCCTTCCGGGAACAATGAAGCGACAAACGGATTCATGTCGCAGACTTGATATGCTCCTGCACCGCATATTTCGAACACCCTCGGATTGGCCCCGTTCTTCTGGTGTTCCTGGTGGATGTTGAGCACTACCCTGGCGCGATTGTATAGTCGATTTGCCTCTTCGCTTGACACATTCACGTTCTTGAAAACATCTTTGTGAGGCCTTCTGAGCCAGGCGCCTAATCCTTTGAACCAAGGTTGGTACCATCCGTACACTTCGATTCTTTTATCCGGAAACTCGTCGATTACGGCATTCATCAGGCGCCTGCGCCTGGGAGAATAGAACAGATTCCCGACGAAAAGGATATCAATGTCTTTGATGACGTCCCGCATAGGATAATACTGATTTATATCGCAGGCCTGAGGCAGGAAATAAGCCTGCCTGTCTTGCGACTGAAACCACTCCACGTCGTCTTGCTCAAAGCAGAAGAGGGCGTCGACATGTTCAGCATGTCCGATCGAGGACTCCAGTTTCGTCCGGCTGTCAAAGAACCATAGCGCCACCTTGGATTCCTTGCGGAACTTGTCAAGCGTTGAGGACTCCAGGATGTCGCCGTTCATTATGAAGACAACTTCAGGACGGACTTCTTCGAACCGGTTTTCGATATAAGTACGGAAACTCGCACGGCTGTGTTCCAGAAGCCTTTTCTTGTTTCGGCTGAATTTATACCGCCATTTCATCAACCGCGTGTAAGGATTGATGGGATTGTCATATCCTTCGACATGGGCATCCCATCCCAGCTCACGGAACGCCGAAGCAACCGCCTGAAGGAAGTTGTAGTAGTTAGGACCGATGATGAGGACGCGATTTTCCATAACGATTATAATTGCCCAAATTTACGAATATTAGAGCAGAATTTGTAAATTGCAGGATTATTTTCTGGTATGAGCATGGTTTCCGTCATTATTCCTGGATACAACAAGTTTATAAGCGACAAGGCTGCACTTATTGCCTATCAAGTCCTCAAGACCCTGAAGTACAAACTAAAACAATAATCACTCTCTGCTATATTATGAAAACTGTCAGCATCGTCTTATGCACATACAATGGAGGAAAGTATCTCGCCCAACAACTGGATACTATTTTACAACAGAGTTATCCTCTTTTTGAAATCATTGTACAAGACGACGGCTCAACCGATGATACCATTGACATCGTTTTATCATACAAAGAAAAGTATCCTATTATCACATTAATCCAGAATGTCCATAACCTGGGACCTAATATCAATTTTCTGACGGGCATTGAGAGGGCCAAGGGTGATTATATCGCCCTCTCCGATCAAGATGATGTCTGGGATCCAACTAAAATTGCAGAGTTGGTTCATACAATGGAACAAACTGGGAAGGCCGTTGGCTTTTGTAGAAGCCGTGAGTTCTCCGAAGACGGTTCCATAGAAGTTTTCTTTGATGAAAGGACTCCTAATTATTCCATGGAGCGAATGATTTTTGGAGACAGTATGGCCCCAGGGCACACTATGATTATCAGACGCTCTTTCGTTCCGGAATTGTCAGTAGAGAAATACCGCGCTTTGGATAGTGGAGGGCATGATGAATTCATTGCCTTGATGGCGGCGGCCAACGAATCTCTGTGTCTATGCAATAAAGTGCTGGTCAGATATAGACGGCATAGCACTCAAGCCAGTGCTGGCCGTGACAGGTCATTCACCTTTAGGAATAATTGGTTTTCCATTGGCGTAGTAGCACTCAAGTCTTATCGAAGAAAGAAAAACGTAATGGAAGAATTCTTTACAAAACGCCTTCAATTCTTCTCTGCCCTCCCAATCCATAACCCAAGTTTAAACAACGCCTTGAGACTGGCGTATCTTTTTTCACACCGTAGTCTTGTCAACTACTTCAGGCTGACAGCACTCTGCGTTCGACTCAGAAGAAAAATCTTTTTCACGACAGAGATGCCTCCTCGTAAACTACTGATTCGATCGTTCTTCTTTCCTTTATACTGCGCAACATACTTTAGGGATCAGTGCCTTACTTCAAAGTTATCCCAATAGAGTTTTGTAGACAAATATTCTATCCTTGGTTAATACTTCATGTGAATACTTATTCTTAACCAAATCATACGCATTTCGAACGAGTCTTTCACGAACGTCAGCGTTTTCGGCGTTCATTACTTGGTTCGCAAAATCCTCGGGAGAATCGGATATAAACCCATGAATCCCATTCTGCACCGGGATTCCTTCTGCTCCTACCGTAGTGCTGACAAAAGGTATACCCAATGACATGGCCTCCAATATCTTCATCCGTATACCGCTCCCCACAAAGATGGGCACCACCATGGTCGCCCCTTGCATGGCAATAGCCAAATCATCCACAAATCCCATAAAATGAACGTCAGGATACCGTTTAGCCCATTCTTTAGCAGTGTTCTTAGACCAATTCCCTATAATATCCATCGTAAAACATCCGTCTTTCTCTTTCACCAATGGCCATACCTTGTCAAGGAACCACTCTAATCCTACCTTGTTCGGATAGTGGGCTTCGGGTCCCACATATACAAGATGATGGGAGCCGGGGGCAGATGCGACCGTGCCGCTAACCGGTGTATTCACAACCAAGAATGAGGCATGGACAGGGGTTGTCACTCCTGATTCAATCAGTAACTCCTTATCTTTTTCAGAGACGGTTATGACAGTATCGTATCGATTAAGCAATGCTGTCTCCTTGATCTTTTCCTGCTCATAAAGCGCTACATTCCTCAAACTTCGACCGAACTGGTCAAGGAAGCGTTCATTGCGGACGTACCTGATCTCATGGTGGACAAATAAACGTTTTACGGATGTAGGCAGCGTCAAAACGAAGTCCATGCACTCGGCCATCTCTACCTGCACCAAGTCAATATTGTATTGCTCAATGATTGAATTCACGAAATCGTAATATGCATTGTCGTGAAGTTTGGTGAACAGGATATAATCAAACAGGTCCATTCGCTTGAAAATCTTGTTCGCTATCTTTCGGAAAGCCACTGAGCGGTCCCATTTCATGGGATTGTCAACATATGGATGGATAGTTACATTCCCTCCCAATTGTTTCTTCAACTCATCATGATAGCAGGCTGCCGTATCCTTTTGCCCTGCGTAGTACACTAGATGTATGTCACAAAACTGGCTTACGGCCTTCAAACTGTTGAAAATTCCCTGGTGTCCTCCGCTGGAAAGAGGCCATGGCAGCATGGGAATAACACATAATAAACGTATTGAGTTCATTTTTCTAATAGTAAAATAACGGTTATACCCACTGAAGTTCAGAATCAGACTATCGCGTCAGTTTAGCAAAAAGAAAAAACATATTGATTAATATCTCAAGTAAGAATTCGTCCACGGCCATAATTTTTTTTATTAAAGGACGGCATCCGACAATATTAATAACCTCTATGTCTATCCAGCGATTCCACAGTAACCTTTCTAATGCGTTTGAGATGGGAATTGAGGATAATACTTTTTTATACTCAGACATTAAATGATCCTTGCTACTCATCCCATCCATATTGTACTTGCAAATAACTATAGGGATATACTGAAAATCACCTCCTTCAAATGCCAACTTTAACCATCTTGCCCAATCGCCGCACATTCTAAAGCTCTCATCATAACCTTCGACTCTTAATATCTCTCCTTTAATAAACATCGCCTGGTGGCAAATATTATTTTTGCAAAAAAACTCATAATCAACTTTATGAGGGAAATGCCACGATGTTTCGCCTTCATCTGTCAATCTAACAGCATCGCCGTAAACCACATCGCCATTTAAAACCAGAGATGATACCTTTGCAAGTGTCGTTGACTCATAAAAACAATCTCCTGAGTTCATAAAGCAAAGATACTTTCCCTTTGCCTTGACTATGCCTTTATTCATAGCATTATAAACGCCCTTATCAGGTTCGCTGCACCAATATGATAATCTATCTTTAATACTTTCAATCAATTCTTTACTGCCATCTGAACTCCCTCCATCTATTATTATCCATTCGTATTCCGACCATGTCTGGCACAGAACCGAATCAATAGTTTTTTGCAATCCAGTTTTGTTATTGTAATTAATTGTAATTATTGAAAATAACATCGTCAATTATTTAAGATGAGACAGTCGTTTTTTGCCTATACACCTAAAGACGCCCGTACACGTTCTTAAGAGCTTCTTTTTCAGAGTACTTATTGAACAAGAACCTCATTATGCGTTTTTTAACATACCATTTAAAAAACTTATATGGATTGTTATTTCTATGTTGAATAATGGTTACTCCATAACTAACTGTTTCATAGTTGGGGGGGGTATATTCATATTGCTTCGAGCCTAAATAATCATATGGAAACTCACCGTAATTCGAACAATCTTTATTAAGGGGGATATTGTATTTGATGGCAATCAATGAGAGTAATGATTGATCTTCACGGTGAGAACAATAATCAGGAAACTCTAAGATATTGTCATAAAAATGATTAGGACTGATCAAATCCTCTCTCTCACACCAAGACAGCCATTCATGCATAATAGAAACTGTCCTTTCGGTCTTCTTTACCAGAAAAAATGATGCAACAGCTTGATTTTCACCCGTATCTTCTAAGCCAAGAGAAACGAAGCACTCTCTTTTGCAGAATTGTCGATTGAGAAGAGGAAGTCCGAACAGAACAATATCTAATTTCTTCTTTTTAGCGAATCTTATTATTGGTTTAATGCTTCTGATAAAAAAAGAGGCACAATCAACATACAACAACCAATCTCCGTCATGCATTACATCTAAAGTGCGATTTACTAAATATGGTTTCCAAAGCCAAAGACCCGCGCCCCTCTCATATTTAAATATATCGTTATGTTTTTTCTTATACTCTTCAGGAATGTCCCCTGAAGAATATGGAATAACTCTGTCCCCTCTCCCAACGAATTTCGCTGTTCTAGCATTAACTACTTGATATTTTTCAAAAGGCTGTCCTTTTGCGTATGAAATAACATACAACATCGCTATAGAGTACTTTTGAACAAATATACGGTTTTTTCATCATTGTTGACAAAAGCAGTATAAAGCGACTTATCGCATTATAAAACATTATTGAGACTCGAGTAAAAAAACGGGGAAATGATCCCACTGGTGGAAGCCAAAAGGGAGGGGCTGAATGGAAAAGCAAGGACTTCCCGGGTAGAAGGAGTCTTGAATTCATGTGGCGGTCCGAGCAGAGCGAAAGAGAAGTATCGGTCTTTGTCCACCCAAATTAAAACCCTGTGTCATTGTTGTCCCCTATAGAGCCAATACTTACGAATATACTCCTTACTCTCCTTGTAAGCCACAGCTCTGGACACCTTCATCAAAATAAGGTATATCACTCCAGTAACCAATATCTTTGCAATCAGGAGTAAATAGATGTTAGCTATCCACTTTGTAAGAATCCATGCCAGCGCAATTGAAAATGCCGCAATCCCCATAAACGGAACAAGATCAGAGAACAAACCCAAGATGGAATAACCAGATTTTGTGTGTGACAAGAACCACCATACAAAAACCCATAGAATATTAAGGGCAGCAATACCAATCACCATATAGGTAATACCATAAGGGAAAGCCAGATAAAGAACCAAAATGGTTGAAAGGGAAAGAGCGATGTTTGTCCACAGAATCGTATCGGACTTACCGTAGGTAACTATGAGTGTCGACAGGATTCCGCTTATGGGAGCAAATGCGCCAGCGACACATAGGATTTGAAGGAGCGGAATGCTCTCCATCCACTTATCCTTAATCGCAATAACGATAAATTCCGGAGCGATGAAGGCTAATCCGAACATGGCAGGGAATGACACGAAGGCCGCGAATCGGATCAGTTTCCTGAATACCCTTAATTGTCTTTCTTTATCATCTGACACCTGGACCAGAACAGGATGCGATACGCTGCCTATCATACTGCTTAACACGGAGGTACCCATGCCGCTCCATTTATTGGCCTGGGTATAGAAACCCACTTTGGCTGCAGAGTAGAAGCGACCAAGGACAATCGTTATCAAACTCCCACTCAGGATAGACAAGAAAGAGTTGATCAACAACTTGATGCTGAACTTTATCATCCCCTTGATAGGTTTGAAATCGATATGCAAAGTTGGTTTCCACTCTGAGACGAACCAAGGGCCAAAGTTAAAAATCACATTCATGATAAGCGCCTGGATCACAAGGGCCCAATAGCCAAATCCCTTGAAAGCCAGAATCACACCGACAACTCCGGAAATAGCAACAGAAAGGATCGTGATGATAGACTGTTCCTTGACCTTCAGATGTTTCGTAAGATAGGCCTTCTGCGCAGTTCCGAACCCGGAAAGGACGATACAGAGGAACTGCCATCTTGAAACTTCGACCAAAACAGGTTGATGGAAATATCTGGCAATTAGCGGGGCCGAGAAGAAAAGAATCAGATAGCAGGCAAAGGCAATCAATAGATTGAACCAAAAGACCGCATTGTAGTCCTCACTTCTGACTTCCTTTTTATTGATGAGAGCAGCTCCAAAGCCTCCCTCCTGAAGAGCCAGAGAGATCAGGCTAAATACAGCTATCATTCCGACTATACCATAGTCAGAAGGGGCCAGAGTCCTGGCGAGAAAGATTCCGAAAAAGGCATTGAGCAGCTGCTGAATCAAGCTGCCCGTCCCTCCCCAGAACAATCCTTTCGATGTCTTGGCCTTTAAAGTCTCTTCTGCCATATCCTTACAAATATAGCAATAATTCTACAAAGACACACTTCGTTAGCTAGAACAGCTTGACAACCCCTCTTCTCTCCGGAAAGAATCTCTGACGCATAAAGGCGACAAGCAGAGGGGCAAAAACCCCGACTATAGCAAACATCGACCAGGTAAACAGGATACCATCGTGGATGACCAGACTGACGAGCTTGAAGGACAGGAAACGATAAAAGCGGGGCCGTATTGAAAATCTTTATTTCCAGGCACGAATCATCCCTTTGCGAAAGAAAGGTGGCTTAGGTATTTCTTGGGGATCAAAAGTAAATAACATATATCCATCAGACTGTTCATAATGATACCCCAGTCGTTCAAAGAGCAATGCAATATCTTTTGCGTCTTCTTGATTATGATATGTACAGACCGCCAACTTAATATTTTTCCGTTTCGCGATAAAATCTCGTGAAGAATCCAGAACTATTTTTTCATAACCCTCGATATCCATCTTTATGAAAACAGGACAGTCTGGTTCGTCTTTAAGTAGCTGTTCCAGTGTTATATAGCATTTACTATTACAATCGGACACATATTTCGGGATAATCTGACATTTGTCTTTATATGGTCTAAACGTAGCATGAAGAGAGGGGAGCCATTTTTTATCACCTTCAAGCAAGTATACCTTTTTTACCTTGTCAATAACATCTAAAGCGACAAGACCCTCCGCCGACCCTATGTCGACAAAAATATCTCCTTGCTCAACCTTCACGTTTTCAGACTGGTATTGATGTGGCATCTTAACGCGATAGCCTCCTCCTAAAAGGTTCTCGTCTTCAATATAACTACGATAAGCTTCTTCAGCCTCCTTGACCTTCATCGACTTTTTGAAGAACAATTTTTTGCCATTATGCATGACATATGGCAAACCTGCTCGTTTATCATAACCAGAATTAACAGGCCCCATCGACTTTACTTTCTTATAAGGGAAGACTTGAGCCCCGTGCTTTAAAATGAAATCTATCTCATCTTTAAAAAGAACCCCATCAGTCTCTTTAAAATGCCGCAAATTGTCTATAGTTATATAATCCCGGATTGCCTTCCACTGCTCTCGGTTGACTATCCGATAGTCAAATGCGAAGAGTCCTAAAATATTTCTCAAAAAGATACGTAAACTAAAAGTAAACATTAGTTTTATTAGTAATTAGTCAGAAAAACCCGTAATAAACTCAATGAATTCAGTTTATAAACATAACAAATTATTTCTCGTAAATATAAAAAAAATAATAAGATATGTAACCATTATTGGTGGTACACAGTGAAAAATAGCCGCGGTTATATAACGCAGCTGTTATCGGGATCTTTCGACATCGGTCTCTCCCCGAAACTGCACTTCATTCCAATTCCTGATTACTTTAGCCGCGACAGGACGCTGGCGCGGCGGGAAATCCTGTCGTGGCGGCACCTCGGGCTGGTTCCTGCTCCCTGGGCCCCGAAGCTGGATTTTTATCTCGAAGAAAAGATTACTATTTTTCGGGGCCAATGTTAAAAGATCTCTTCCCTTTGCGACATGAAAGACGCTGAGCTAAAGGCTGACCCGGAGCTGTCTTTATCCTATCAAATCTAGAACAGCTTGACAACCCCTCTTCTCTCCGGAAAGAATCTTTGACGGATGAAGGCGACAAGCAAAGGGAAAAGAACCCCGACTAAAGCATACAGCGGCCAGGTAAACAGGATACCATCATGGATAACCGGAAACTCTGCCAGTCGCTCGATGGGAAGGCCACGGAGCCAGATGACAACCAGACCGACGAGCTTGAAGGACAGGAAATGGAATGTGAGGATAG
The DNA here is from genome assembly GCA_905235995.1 of uncultured Bacteroidales bacterium. Lineage (GTDB taxonomy): Bacteria > Bacteroidota > Bacteroidia > Bacteroidales > UBA932 > Cacconaster. The sequence goes on along the minus strand of CAJONI010000057.1, from coordinate 5,401 downwards.
TAAGGGTGGAGTCGCCCACGAAGTCGAGGAAGCGCGCAGAAGCGTCAACTCTGTTGATGGCTCGGGCAAAGCCGAATACGGCCAATGTCCCGAGCATGGCAACTGGATAGTAAAGAGCGACTTCCCAGCCGTCGACGAAGATTGACTGACGCCAGAACAGCGAAATGACGGCTACAGCAAGGATGGCAGCAATCGATTTCCAAACAGAAATGTTGACGCCTCCCCGCTTCGAGAAGAGGAAACCAGTCACATAGAATGCGCAGGCCATGAAGAGACGACTGATCATCGTGGTATCGGCCGGCACGAGCCTGCAAAGGCCCGCCAGCAGAAGCATGCCGGCGACGATGATCCAGCGGCGACGCTTGATCCATCTCAGAAGGAACAGGCAGGCAATCGAGGCGAAAAACAAAGTCTTCAAGAACCAGAAACCGTTGAGCAGCGGTTGGTGACCGCGAAGAGTGACATACTTGACAGCACAATCGAGCATCTCACGGGAGGTCAACTGCACGTCAGTAATATGCAGCCGGAAGAAGACGCCCGAGAGCGCCAGGAAGAGCAGTTCCCAGAAAACATAAGGGACATAAAGCGAGCCGATGCGCCGCTTGATGAAAGTCCAGGGTTCTTGGAAGTACTTATCTTTCAGCAGATAACCTGAGACGAAGAAGAAGGCCGGCATATGGAAGAGATACACGAAGCCAGTTACCCCCGCCGGCGCGTCGCAATGCCCTATGACCATCAGTATGATGCAAATGGCTTTGACGATGTTCAACTCCCTCGAATGATTCATCTTTATCCTTCCAAGTATGGCAAATATAGTCATTTTCAGCGATAAGTGTAATCGGAAATGTCTCTTTTGCCGCGACATGACGTCTAGAAGATCCTCTCCATCAGCCGCCATTTCTCGTCGCTGCGGGCGGAGGGAGTACAGTCCTGGGAATACTATTGTTTCATAACATTTATTTGCAATTGATAACATTCTGTTATATATTTGCAGAAAAGATAACTCATGGACGCTGTCTCTACTATACAAACCGGAATACGTATGAGCCCGGATTTATACAATCGGCTCAAGCGGTATGCGAAGCGAGAAAACCGTTCGCTGAACAACTATGTAGTGACTTTGCTTGAAGCCGCTACAAGGCCGCAGATCCCTGCTCTGAAACGGGAGGACTACCCTATCGATGAAGATATCCTGGCGTTGGGAGGCGCGCTCTCGCAGCCCACTGAAGAAGAGCTCGCGGCCGATCCAAGGCTTGCATATATCCTTTCAAAATGAAGGCCTTCCTCGACACCAACGTCCTCCTGGACGCATTGATAGACAGTCGCATCGGGCACGAAGCGACCCTGGCTGTATTGCAGGTGATCCGCGCCGGCGACATCACGGCATGCATGTCCGCTCAATCGATAGTCGACGCTGCCTACATAGCGACTCGACACAAAGGAAACGAGCTTGCGGATTTCCGGAAGAGGATTGAAACGGTTTCAGGAATAGTCTCAATTGTTCCAATCACTGCCGAAGACATCACCCGGGCCAATCATAGCCCGATCGCCGACTACGAAGACGCAGCCCAGCTATCTTGCGCGGAGCGTTGCGGATGCGACGCGATCGTCACATCGGACAAAAAGTTCGAGGGCTATACCGACATCTACACTTTCACCCCGCTTGAGCTCTACAGCCTGATCTTCTCCCGCCTTCCGGACGACGGGATGACGTATTAGACTCCTGTCTTTTGCCGCCACAGGACGCTGGAGGGAGCAGGTAGGTTTTCATTTTCTCGAAGAAAAAATTGCTTTTTTGCGGGCGATGTTTCAGAGGAAGTGTGTTTCTTTACTGCAAATTACATCAAATAATATTTATTTAGTTGCGGCTAAATCACTATCTTTGCATTTATGAAACAGATTGATAGAACAGAGCTACTAGGCAGCAAGGAATACTGGATGGTAAAGATGCAGTCTGACCTTATCCAGGCAATGGAATCTTTCATGGAAGCCAATGGAATGAACCGAGCTCAGCTTGCTGATTATCTGGGATATAGCCGTGGTTATATAACTCAGCTGCTATCAGGCTCCTTCGACAGTAAAATCAGCAAGATTGTGGAACTGTCTCTAGCTATCGGTCTCTCTCCAGAACTTCACTTCACACCAATTCCTGGTCATGAAGTCGAGATGGTCGTTCCTGCCTCAACTGAACTTGCCTGGTCTTGAGATGCCGGATCAAGTCCGGCATCCTCCCCTTCTTTCGCCGCGACAGGACGCTGGAGCGGCGGGGAATCCTGTCGCGGCAGTAATTCGGGCGAGCTTCCGCATCCCGGTCTCCGGAGCCGGAAAGTTTTCATTTTCTCGAAGAAAAAATTGCTTTTTTGCGGGCGGTGTTTCAGAGGAAGTGTGTTTCTTTGCGAATAATGATTCCAATGCTGGAAAAGGCATTTGGATCATAGCGCGAGAGAAAAATAACGTTGTTCCCTCCGCAAAAATTTAGCGTATATGTTAAAAATTTGTTATTTTTGCATCAAGTGAAAAAGAAAACTACAATGGGTATTATCGGGCTGTCTGACAAGACGAGCCTGTATTCCATCAGTTTTGAGATGGACGGTACGACAGAGTTTGAGAAATTCGTGGAAGAATTCGAGATGAATGCAACCTACAATCGCGATTATCAACGAATCATTGCCGCACTTCAGGCAATCTTGCGATTAGGGGCATTGGAGCGATTCTTCCGTCCTGAAGGAAAAATGACGGACAGTGTTGCAGCCATTCCGATTAAAGGAGGAAAACTCAGGCTCTATTGCTTGCGAATCTCAGAGCAGATTGTCATCTTGGGGAATGGTGGCATCAAGAATGTGCAGAACTACGAAGAAGACCCCAGGCTATTTGGTTATGTGATGGATTTGCAGCGCTTTGAGAAGATTTTGAATGAGAATCTGGAGAAAGGCTATGTGCGTATCGAAGAAAAAGAACTTACGGGCATTGATGATTTAGTATTTGAGATTTAACACCTATGCGAAACAAGCAAGAATGGTTCAATGAGAAGATAGCGGCAGTGCCTCAGGCGGTGATGACCGAAGTACAGCTGTCGGCTGAGATCATCACCCGAATCGATGCCATTCTCAAAGAAAAAAACATGACCCAACGCGACCTGGCGCGTAAAATGGGCAAGAGCGATGCCGTGATCTCTCGCTGGACCACTGGCTTCCCCAATCTCACGCTTCGTTCCATCGCTGAGATCTCAGCCGCCCTCGAAGAGCCCCTCATCTTCGTAAAGAAATCAACTGTAGAACGTAAGCCCTAGAATATCCTCTCCATCATCTGCCATTTCTCGTCGCTGCGGGCGTCAGGGGAGCAGCCCTGGAACTGGCTGACGTAGGCTTCCCACTCGGCCTGGCGGGGAAGGGTGGCAAGGCGGGCCATGTCGCGGTCCCAGTCGAAGGAGTCAACGGTGTCGCAGATCATGAAGAGGATGCGGCCGCGGCGGAAAATCTGCATGTCGAGGATGCCGACGGCACGCTGGCCTTCGATCACTTCGGGCCACACGTGAGCGTGGGCATCGACATATCGGGCAATCATCTCCTCGTCGTCGACGAGGGTAAGGGTCTGGCAATATCGTTTCATATGGCGTCATGCCGGGCTTGACCCGGCATCTCTTACATTCCTGATCTTCGGATGGTCAGCCTGATCGCTTCGGGATGCGCGGCGGCGAAGCTGGCAGCGTCATCGACCACGCAGGCGAGGTAGCCCCCGCCGCCGGCGCCGGGCATCTTCCAGGCGAGCACCTTGTCGCGCCACTCGTCGATACAGCCCTGCACCGGGCCCTGGACCATGGCCGGGAACATCGCGACCTGGGCCTCGAAAGAAGCCCTGTACGCCGCTGCAAAGGCGGCCAGGTCGCGGGCCAGGACGGCATTCCAGCAGTCGTCGGCGGCGCGGGCAAGAGCGCGTACCTTGGGCTCGGTGATTTCCTTCCCCTCCACCACGCTGCAATCGGCACGCCGCGGCTCCATGGGAATCATCACCAGATGTTCCTCGAGCCAGCTGAGCACCTTCTCGTCCTGGCAGGACTCGATCCTGTCGGGCCAGAAGCGGCCGTCGTACCAGTGGCGGCAGAGTCCCGGCACGCAGATGCCGATGGCGTCCTGCGCCCCGCTGATGAAGCCGCCGCTGCGCTCCGGATCGTTCTCGAAGCAGAACACCAGCTTGGCCAGCATCTCCGGGTCCATGTTCGGCAGCTGGTAGGGCCATATCTTCTTGATCATGTTGCGGGTGCTGGTGCTCAGGCCGCAGCGCTCGCGTATCTCGAAGGTGGGCTCGAGGCTGATGGTAATGGCCCATCCGGGGGCGTGCTCGCTCACGTAGGGCTGGTCGATCCAGGTGCCGGCCAGGTCGAGGCGCGTGGGAATCTGGCTCTCAGTCTTCTTGAGGGCAGTGCTGCTGCGGGCTTCGAGGCCCTGCTGGGGCACGCGCTCGAGCACCACGTACTCGATGCCGCGCTCCTGGCAGATGCGGCGCTTGTCATCGTTGCCGCCGTCGCTGTTGACCACCAGGATGTCGGGCTTCACGATGTCGAGCGTGGGCACGAAATCCAGCACTCCGCTGCCGGCGTTGATGTAGGCGTCCTTCACGTAGCGTATGCTCTTGACCATGAAGAGGCGCTCCTGCTCGCTGTACACCGTCTTGTGGTGCTTGTAGCCGAGGATGGTGGCGTCGGAGCCTATGCCGACGTAGAGGTCGCCGTACTCCGCGGCCTGGCGGAAGAATTCCACGTGGCCGCTGTGGAGCAGGTCGTAACAGCCGGAGACGAAGACTTTCTTTGTCATTTAGGTTGAGATCCCGGGTCAAGCCCGGGATGACGGAGTTATACTTCGGCGACCCAGAGGCCGTGGAGGTTGCAGTACTCATAGACGGCGACCACGGGGCTCTTGCAGGTGCAGAATTCCGCTACGGCGGCGGGGGCCGCGGGGTCGAGCTTCACCACCTGGAAGCCTTCTGCCGATTCGGCGACGATGAAGGCGATGTGGTGCTCAGGGGTCATGGGGTGCGGCACGCTGCCGACCTCGACGCGGATCACGCTGTCAGACACCTTAGTGACCACGGGGACATGCTTCTCGAGGGCGCCGTCCTGGGCCTTGGGATTGAGTTCGGTCATGGTTTCGCCGCAGCAGGAGGGCACGGGGCCGCCGTCGACGAGTTTGACAATCACATTGCCGCAATGCTTGCATTTGAAGAACTGGATGGCCATAATCAGAGGGTTTTTGGGATTTATTGGCGAATATACGAAAAAAAGAGGCTTGCGCCTCTTTTTTTCTTGTGACCCGCTTGGGGCTCGAACCCAAGACCCCAGCATTAAAAGTGCTGTGCTCTACCAACTGAGCTAGCGAGTCAACCCTTTAAGGGACTGCAAAAGTAT
>CAJONI010000056.1 GCA_905235995.1 uncultured Bacteroidales bacterium | reverse complement strand
GCCGGTTCCCGCCTACCGCTACGGTAACCACTACTTCGGACACAGGCTGCGCACCCTGCCTCCGGGCTACAGGCTCATCCGGGTCCGTGACCTCGACTATTACTACTACAACGGCATCTACTACCGCCCCTATCCTCTGGGAGGCTACTACGTATGCCGTCCGCCGATGGGCACGGCCATCGCATCCACCTTGTTCGACGTAGCGCTGACAGCAGTGGTGATCAACGCCCTGCGGAGCGACTCCGCGAGCCGGGACCGGGAGTACTACTATCAGGACGGGGTGTTCTACATCCTGAAGAACGGGCATTACTACGTGATCGAGGCCCCGATAGGAGCGCTGGTGACAGAGATTCCTGCCGACTACGAGGAAGTGGAGATCGACGGCAAGACCTACTATCGAGTGGAAGACACGCTCTTCGGCACGACCGTGATCGACGGAGCGCTGTACTTCGAGGTGATAGCGAACCTGTAGGAGATCCCGGATCAGGTCCAAAATGACTTAAGGAAGGTCCCCCATAGTGGGGACCTTTCTGTTTTTTTTCGTAATATTGTAGTTTGTTTGAACCTGACAAAAATTGCATATCCTACAATGAAAAACATTACTTGCTTCATTCCTTTCCGTGACGAGGCGCAGGCCGGTCTGACAGTGGCCAACCTCAGGTCCCAGGAACTCATAGGCGACATATATCTTCTTCATGCAGGCGAAGCGGTGCCCGCACAGGCGCTCGGCTGTCCTGTGATCCAGGTGCCGGGCCTCAACAGCACCGCAGCTGTCAAGGCCATCGCCCAGCGTGCCGTGACGCCCTATGTCCTGATCTATACCAAGTACACCACCCTCGATTTCGTGCGTTTCGCCCTGGAGCGCATGGAAGCGCTGATTGAGGACGCAGGCGCGGACATGGCCTATGCCGACCACTTCTACCAGGCAGGCGAAGTGCGCACCCCCGCACCGGTGATCGACTGCCAGTTCGGCGCACTGCGCGACGACTTCGACTTCGGAAGCGTGCTGCTCTACCGCAGCTCCGCCCTGAAGGAGGCAGTGTCCCGCATGGATGCGGACTACCAGTTCGCGGGCATGTACGACCTGCGGCTGAAGGTGTCGCAGAAAGGCTCGCTGGAGCATATCAACGAGTTCCTCTACTACGACGTGGAAACCGACACCCGCAAGAGCGGCGAGAAGAATTTCGACTACGTCGACCCGAAGAACCGCGGCGTACAGATCGAGATGGAGCAGGCCTGCACTGAACATCTTAAAGCCATCGGAGGCTACCTTAAGCCCGAATTCACCCACATCGAATTCAGCGACGAGCCCTTCGAATACGAAGCCTCGGTCGTGATTCCCTGCAAGAACCGCGTGAAGACAGTCGGCGACGCCATCCGCTCCGCCCTCAACCAGAAGACCTCCTTCAAATACAACGTGATAGTGGTCGACGACAATTCAGAGGACGGCTCTGTGGATGTCATCAAGAGCTTCGCCTCCGACCCGAAACTCGTCTACATCGCCCAGGACAAGGGCTGGCACGCCATCGGCGGCAACTGGAACGCCGCCCTTCACCATCCCAAGTGCGGCAAGTTCGCCATCCAGCTCGACTCCGACGACGTGTACTACGACGAGAACACCGTCCAGAAATTCGTCGACGCCTTCTACGCTCAGAACTGCGCAATGGTGGTGGGCACCTATCGCATGACCAACTTCCACATGGAGACCATCCCTCCGGGAATCATAGACCACAAGGAGTGGACTCCGGACAACGGTCGCAACAACGCCCTGCGTATCAACGGCCTTGGCGCTCCGCGCGGATTCTACACCCCGCTGCTGCGCACGCTCAACTTCCCTACCACCAAATACGGTGAAGACTATGCCGTGGGCCTTCGCGTGAGCCGCGAGTACCAGATAGGCCGCATCTACGACGTGGTCTACAACTGCCGCCGCTGGGACGACAACTCCGACGCCGCCCTCGACATCGACAAGGTAAACATCAACAACACCTACAAGGACCGCATCCGCACCTGGGAACTCAAGGCGAGAATCAGGATGAACAAGGACAGATGAGCGGACTATCAAGCGATATGGACGCCATGTTCGCCCGCGAGCTGAAGCTCGGCGGGCGGGCCGCCGTAAACTATGCCGCCCTCGACCGTGTGGAGCGCCGCACGGAGCGGGTCGACGGCATCGACGCCGTGGTGTTCTTCAACCCCGGCCGTGTGGCCTCGGTCATGGCCCAGGTCGACGAGGAATCGCTCCGCCGCCGCCCCTGCTTCCTCTGCCCCGACGGCATAGGTCCGGAGCAGCTGACCCTCGACTGGACGTCCCCTGCCGGCCAGGCCTACTGGATACGCGTCAATCCCTTCCCCATCTTCGACAGACATTTCACCGTCTCGGTGGCCAGGCACGAACGCCAGCAGATCGCCGGCCACTTCGCCGACATGCTGGCCCTCGCAGAGCAGGCGCCGGAATACGTGTTTTTCTACAACGGGCCCATGTGCGGAGCCTCCGCGCCTGACCACATGCACTTCCAGGCAGTACCGGCCGGGAACATGCCCCTGGAGCGGGCCATCCGCAGCGCAGATGCAGTCCGCTTCGCAGCCAAGCGGGAAGGTGTGGTCATCTGCAGGGTCGACCGCTATGCACAGGGGGCATACATGCTTTCGTCGACCGACAGGGAAGCCCTGGAGCGGCAGTTCGGCCTCCTTCTGGCCAAGGGGGAGATTCCCTCGGCCGAAGAGTGGGAACCCCGCATGAACCTGCTCACATGGTACGGCCCCGGCGGCTGGACCACGGTCGTCTTCTTCCGTGCCGAATCGCGCCCCGTCTGCTTCTGGAGCAAGGTACCGGGCAGGCGCATCCAGATAAGTCCGGGCGCAGTGGAGATGGCGGGCGTGGCCATAGTGGCTGACCGCGAGAGTTTCAAGCGTCTCAATGCACGCCGTCTCGGCGCAATCATACGCGAAGTTTCTTCAGATACCCCCATAAGCTTTTGATAATGGAAAACTCAACTCCCCGCAAGCAAGAAATCCTCACAGTCGGCATTGTCTCCCGGCCTGAGCTTTCGTTCAACTTCAAGTCGCGCTACAACTTCCTCGGCAACTACTACACCGGTCCACATACGGCCCGCGCGAAGTTCGGCCAGATAGAGTTCGAAGGGATGCTCTACGACGAAATCTATTTCCGCCATGCCGACGAAACCGGCTCTTTCGAGCTCAACGACGTGACCATAGGCGTCGACTTCCACTGGAACCGCCAGGAGACCCAGCTTTTCCCCGACGACCTGAAGATCATAGTGGTCGACGGCAAACTGACCGCCATCAACTGCGTGGGAATCGAGAACTATCTGGTGAGCGTGATCTCCAGCGAGATGTCGGCCACCAGTTCCGAAGAACTGCTCAAGGCACACTGCATCATCTCCCGCTCATGGATACTGGCGCAGAAAAACAAGAGCCAGGCGCTCAGGGCCGCCGGTGCCGACTACTCTACCTGCACCGACACCCCTGAGGAGCGGATCAAATGGTACGACCGGGAAGACCATCTCCACTTCGACGTCTGCGCCGACGACCACTGCCAGCGCTACTACGGGCTCAGCCGCGCCTCCACCCAGGCCGTCCGCGACGCGGTCGACCAGACCTGGGGCCGGGTGCTGACCTACGACGGCAAGATATGCGACGCACGCTTCTCGAAGTGCTGCGGCGGCGTATACGAGGAGTTCAAGTTCTGCTGGGAGCCCAAGGAGATACCTTACCTGATCCGTCGGCGCGACTCAGAAACCCCGGCCGACTACCCCGACCTGACAGTAGAGGAAAACGCCCGCAAATGGATACTTTCCGAGCCGGGAGCCTTCTGTAACACCAAGGACGAACAGATTCTCTCACAGGTACTTACCAATTTCGACCAGGAGACCAGGAATTTCTACCGCTGGAGAGTGGAATACACTGTCGATGAGCTTTCCGAGATCGTGCGTCAGCGCACAGGCGAGGACTTCGGCCAGATCTTGGCCCTGGAACCCGTGGCCCGCGGCACTTCCGGACGCCTGTGGAAACTCAGGATAGTGGGTACGAAGAAGACCAAGGTCATAGGCAAGGAACTCGAGATACGGCGCACCCTCTCCACCTCGCACCTCTACAGCTCCGCCTTCGTGGTCGACAGGAAAGACGACAGGTTCATCCTCCGCGGTGCGGGATGGGGCCACGGCGTGGGCCTCTGCCAGATAGGCGCCGCCGTCATGGGAGCCAAGGGCTATAAGCACGATGTGATCCTGGCCCACTATTTTCCCGGAAGCATGATTGAAAAGAAATACTGATTCACGATCCATATGGAAAAGACGAACAACTCTCCCTGGTTGTGGGTTCCGACGCTCTATTTTGCTGAAGGTATTCCGTATTTCCTGGTCAACAACATCTCCGTGATGATGTTTGCAAAACTGGGTGTGCCCAACGGCCAGATGGCGCTCTTTACAAGCCTGCTCTACCTGCCCTGGACAGTCAAGCCGCTCTGGAGCCCCTTTGTCGACATCATCAAGACCAAGCGCTGGTGGATCCTTACCATGCAGGCCCTGATGACCGCGGCCATGGTGCTGCTGACCATTACCCTGCCAAAGCCCGACGCCGCCCTGATCGCCTCCGGCGAGACGCCGATGAGCCTGTTCACCTTCACGCTCATCCTCTTCATCATCACGGCCTTTGCCTCGGCTACGCACGACATCGCCGCCGACGGTTTCTACATGCTGGCCCTGACGCAGAAGAACCAGGCCGCCTTTGTCGGCATCCGCAGCACCTTCTACCGCCTCTCCTCGATCTTCGGACAAGGCGTGCTGGTAGCCATCGCGGGCCTCATCGAGACCAAGACCGGCAATATTCCCGGCTCCTGGCGCCTGACCCTCATGATCTCGGCCATCCTCTTTGCCGCCGTCACCCTCTATCATACGTTCTTCATCCCCAGGCCCGACTCCGACACTTCGCACCTGAAGGCCGATACGGGCAACAAAGCCAAGGAGATTTTCAAGGAATTCGGCCGCACCTTCGCCACGTACTTCACCAAGCCTGGCGTGCTGCTGGTCATCGTGTTCATGCTGCTTTACCGTCTCCCCGAAGCGTTCCTCATCAAGATGTGCATGCCTTTCCTGGTAGCGGCACGCAATGCGGGCGGCCTCGGCCTGCCGACGGCGGAAGTGGGTATCGTCTACGGCACCATCGGTGTGATTTTCCTGACGGTGGGCGGCATCATCGGCGGCGTGATGGCTTCACGCTGGGGCCTCAAGCGTTCGCTCTGGCCCATGGCTGCGTGCATGACCCTGCCTTGCCTGACTTTCGTCTACCTGAGCATCGTACAGCCCACCAACCTGGTGTCCATCAGCACCGCCGTGGCCATCGAGCAGTTCGGCTACGGCTTCGGCTTCACGGCCTACATGCTCTACATGATGTACTTCTCGGAAGGTGAGTTCAAGACGGCGCATTACGCCATCTGCACCGCCTTCATGGCGCTCAGCATGATGATCCCCGGCATGTTCGCCGGCTACATTCAGGAATCGCTGGGCTATGTCAATTTCTTCTGGATGGTGATGGTCTGCTGCATCGCTACGGTGGTCGTGACCTTCCTGGCCCGCCGCAGGGTCGATCCAGATTACGGACGCAAATAAACGAACTGACCTGATGAAAAGAATCCTGATACTGGCAACAACCGTGATTGCGCTCTGTGCCTGCTGCCGCACGCAGGCCCGGACATGCAACCCCGCACCGGTGGTCAAACCGGGTATCGAAGTGCTTCGCGACCGTGGTTTCGCGGGGCTCGAAGGCAAGAAGGTGGGCTTGCTCACCAACCCCAGCGGAGTGGACCGCAGGCTCCAGTCTACCATCGACATACTCTACAAAGCAAAGAACGTCGACCTGGTGCGGCTCTTCGCGCCGGAGCACGGCGTGCGCGGCGACATCTATGCCGGCGGACACGCAGAAGACACCTTCGACGAGGCAACCGGCCTGAAGGTCTATTCCGTATACGGCAAGTATCGCAAACCCACGCCCGAGATGCTGCAGGGCCTCGACGTGGTGGTCTACGACATCCAGGACGTGGGTGCGCGCTCCTACACCTTCATCAGCGCCCTGGGCCTGATGATGCGCGCCTGCGCCGAGAACGGCATCGAGGTCATGGTGCTCGACCGCCCGAATCCGCTTGGCGGGGAGAAGGTCGAGGGCTGCGTGGTGGAGCCGGGATTCTATTCCTACGTGGGCGAGTTCGCCATCCCCTACGTCTACGGGCTGACCGTAGGCGAGCTGGCGATGCTGATCAACGAGGAAGGGCTCAACTGCGGAGAGAAGGGCGACGAACCGGCCCTGAAATGCAAGCTGACCGTCGTCCCGATGGAGGGCTGGAAGCGCTCGATGACCTATGACCAGACAGGTCTGCCGTGGATCCTGCCGTCGCCGAATGTGCCTCAGGAGGCCAATGCCATAGGCTATCCCTGCGCCGGCATCGTGGGCGACTTTTCGAACTCCTTCCTGAATATCGGTGTGGGCTATACGCTTCCCTTCCTGGTATTTGCGGCGGAATGGGTCGATGCGGAGAAATTCAAGGCCGAGCTGGAGAGCTATCAGATCCCCGGCGTAGCCTGGCGGACCATCCACTACAAGCCCTTCTTCGGCAACTCACAGGGCAAGCTGCTCCACGGCGTGCAGTATTTCTTCACCGACTACCCGGCAGCGCCGCTGACCCTCATCAACTTCTACGTGATGCAGGCCGCCCACAAGCTCTGGCCCGAACACAATCCGTACGACGGCAACGTCAACCGCACCCACGACATAGTCTGCGGCACCGACTGGATCCGCAATACCTTCGGCCAGCGCTTCCTCGTCGCCGACATCCTCGACTACTGGATGAAAGACGCCGAACCCTTCAAGGCCCTGTCGAAGAAGTACTATCTGTATAAATAAGGATTACCCTAACGGACCGCCGAAGGTTCGCGTAAACCAGTTGCGGAAGATGCGGAAGATGTTCCATCGCCGCACATCTTCAAGGGTGATCTCGATGCAGTTCTGCTCCAACTCCGCAAGGAACTGTTCCGACGCGTGGCGGGTTACCGCTTCATCGTACACCAGTGCTTCCACTTCATAGTTCAGGAAGAAGCTCAGGTTGTCCATATTGACAGAGCCGATGGCCGTCAGGGCGTCGTCGGTCATGAACTGCTTGGCGTGAAGAACGTGCTCCTGCCACTCCCAGATGCGTATTCCAGCCTGCAGGAGATCCCTGTACATGCTTTCGCCCATCCACTTTTCCGGGGCTACGTCATTGATGGCGGGCACAATCCAGCGCACATCCACCCCACGGGAGGCGGCATCCTTGAGAGCCTTGATGGTTGAAAACGGCGGCGGGGTGTAAGGGTTGTAGAACCAGAAATACTCCTTCGCGTTCAGGATGGCCCACTCGAAACAGTTGCGCATGGGCAGAGCTTTGTCCGTAGGAGAATCCGATACTATCTGTACCGTAACGTCGCTGAACTGTTCCAGTTCGGGAACGACATCTCCCCGCGCAGCCAGTTCGAGATTGTCGGCCACTTCTATCGAATCCAATTCCGGGGCCACCCTCATCTGGTTTTCCATATATACTGCAGCCATGTCGGCTACTGCAGGCCCGGTGATGCGGATGTCGGCGTCACGCCAGTCAAAGAAGTATTCGTCCTGTATGTTCCGGCCTCCCAGATAGCCGGTCTTCCCGTCCACCAGCACAATCTTCCTGTGGTCCCGATGCGTGGCATGTTTGGGCCATACGTAATCCAGCATCATCACGGGGAAACGGAAAAGATCCAGCTCAACGCCGTCTTCCTCCAGAGTCGACAGCTCCCTCAGATGTTCTTCGGTATTGGCCGGTTTGTCCAGGATGATGCGTACATCGACACCTTTCAAGGATCTCTCCCGGAGGATATCAGCCACTATGAACCCTGCCGAGTCGGCGCAAAAACGGTAGTTGTCGATGTAGATTGAAGAATTGGCTCCTTCGAGATCCTGCTTCAGAATCAGCCATTTCTGCTGTCCGTCAGGCAGCAACGCAACGGTGTTCCCCGTCCTGGGCTCCATGCCGGTGTCCTTGGTCATCAGAGCGGCCAGCTCCTGATATTCCCCATCGACACCTTCATACGGCTGATCGACCTGCGGGATATAGGACTTGTGCAACGGGGCCCTGTACCCACATCCTGAAATCAGGAGGCAAACCAGCAGAGAGAGAACGTTTCTTCGCATCATAAAGATTTACTGATGCAAATATAAGTGATTATTGCTTCCATCTACGCAAAATATTATCCTCCCTACGCGCAACGCGCGTCGCGCCAAAGGTCTGCAGCCCCAGCCCGCATCAGCGGGCCGCGCCTATGGCGCGGGGGGTCTGGGGCGGAGCCCCAGTAGGAAAAGACGCGGCTTTGCCGCGTCTGATCTCCACATAATAAATAATCCAGGCCTTGGCCTGGATTATTTATTATGTGGAGATAACCGGATTCGAACCGGTGACCCCATGCTTGCAAAGCATGTGCTCTACCAGCTGAGCTATACCCCCATGTATTGTCGTTGATGAGAGGACACAAAAAAAGTAGTCCCTACTGGAGTTGAACCAGTGACCTCTACATTATCAGTGTAGCGCTCTAACCAACTGAGCTAAGAGACT
>CAJONI010000055.1 GCA_905235995.1 uncultured Bacteroidales bacterium | reverse complement strand
TGAGCAAATGCTGCTGGGCTATACGATCAATGGTGCCAGGCAGCTGGGTGTGGAGGCCACCAAGGGCTCCATCACCCCCGGCAAGGACGCGGACTTCCTGGTGTTCGACAAGGACCTGCTCACGGCGGAGCACGAGGGTTTCAGCCATAACAAGCCGACAGAAGTTTATTTTGGCGGCAAGAAGGTAAATCAATAAGTAACTGATCCTGTCGACGTGGCCCCTTCCATCCTCCACATCATGGGGCTGGAGCAGCCCGTGGAGATGACGGGCAGGTGCCTCATTGACGACTGATATTATACTGCGTATCAGTAGCGGAGTTCCAGCTCGTCCAGGTAGAGGACGCTGCCGGTGGAACCTGTATAGTCGCTGCCCAGTCTGCTGGAAGAAGACATGATGCCGATATACGTGGGCGTTGCGTCGCTGGTATATACGATGGGGATATTGAACTCCACATAGCCGTCGGTGGCCCTGCCGAAGTCCAGCACGCCGTAGCCGATGACGTCGGGAGACTTGGGGTCCAGGGCGATAGCCTTTGTATTGTCGATGACGAAAGGCTTGTCCCAGACTGTCACATAGATTTCAATGTGTCCGTGGTCCGTCTGGCCCAGCATGGATTTCATGTTTTTCCCGGCGTAGTCGATGATGCCGGGCGTGTAGGCATAATATCCGTGCAAAGATTTCGGCCGCTGGGTAAAGGGGACGCCAAAAGACAGTTGTGAGCCACTGGTGCCCACCATTTTGAGGAATTGTCCGGTATAGAGGCAGGCCGAGGCGAACTTCCCGATGCCCAATATGCCGACGAACTGGCTTTTGAGGCGTGCGGCCTTCTTTCCTTCGCCCTTGACGGCCACGAAATATTCTTCGGCCTCCGTTACATTCTTTCCGACGGTGGTCGTCCCTTTATTGCCAGAATCCCAGCCGGTCGCATACCATACTTTTCCTTTCTTTTCCCACTGGTCCAGGGACATGTTGGGGAGCTGCTCCTGCGCGAAAATGGCTGCCGATGCAAACAGCAGAAGCAAGCCTGTCAGGCATATTGATCTTTTCATCGAGGCTTGAATCGTATTTTTTGCAAAGATAGAATAAATTTGAATGTGCGCGGATTTGGGCTGTCCCGAATTCGTGCAGGGCAACAGACCTATCCATAAGATTTTTTTTAAAATTTACTTGATAAAACGATTTCCCGTGTTCAAGAAGATTCTTTTCACCTGCAACCACGAAGGCTATACCCCAGAAACCTGTCCTTATTGCGTACATTAAAGAATTGACACATATGAAAAACTCAAGCACCCAAGCGGCAAAACGCGATTCGTTTGCCAGTTCGTTCGGCGTGCTGGTGGCCATGGCCGGATCGGCCGTAGGTCTTGGGAACCTCTGGCGATTCCCTTACCTTGTAGGAGAAAACGGCGGCGCCGCCTTCATCCTTATCTACCTGGGCTTCGTTGTCCTGGCGGGACTGCCGGTGATGCTGGCCGAATTCATCATCGGCCGCCGAAGCCAATCCAGCGCCCGCAGCGCTTTCCAAAAACTGGCTCCCGGAAGCCACTGGGGCATCGTGGGAGTGCTGGGCGTCATCTGCTGCGTCTTCATCATTTCGTTCTACTCCGTGGTGGGCGGCTGGTGTACGGAATACCTTTTTAAGGCCGTCCGGTTTGATTTTACCGACGGAAGCCCGGAAAGCCTTAAGACCATGTTCTCGTCCTTCTCCACTTCCACCTGGCTGCCCATCATCAACCACACCGTTTTCCTGGTCCTGACAGCCGGTGTCGTGATTGCCGGGGTGCAGAACGGCATCGAGAAGTTCTCCAAGGTGATGATGCCGCTGCTGTTCCTCATCATCATCGGTATAGCGGTCCGTTCGATGACCCTTCCCGGCAGCGGCCCCGGAATAAGTTTCCTTTTCAGGCCCGACTGGTCCAAGGTGACGTCTCAAACGTTCCTGGCCGCGCTGGGACAGGCTTTCTTCTCGCTGTCGCTGGGTTCCTGCATGGTAGTTACCTATGCTTCCTATGTGAAGAAAGATGCCAAGATCATCTCGTTGAGCACCCAGACGGCCGCGGCCGATACGGTCTTCGCCATCCTTGCCGGCTGTGCCATCATGCCGGCCGTGTTCGCCTTCGGCATCAGCCCCGGTGAAGGTCCGGACCTTGTGTTCGTCACCCTGCCGCATATCTTCAGCCAGATGCCCGTGGGCGGCGTGATCGCCATCCTCTTCTTCCTGGCGCTGCTTCTGGCAGCCCTCACCTCGTCCATATCCATGCTGGAAGTGATCGTGGCCTTCTGCATCGAAGAGTTCAAGATGAAGCGAAAGGTGGCTGTGGCCCTGGTATTCTTCTTCATCTGGGTGCTGGGCTGCCTCTGCTCCCTGTCCATGGGTCCGCTCAGCAGCTGGAAAGTCTTGGGCAAGAATATCTTCGACCTCTTCGATTTCATTTCTGCCGATTTCCTCATGCTCATCGGCGGCCTGCTGATAGTTGTCTTCGCAGGCTGGAAGCTGGGTAAGAAAGTGGTGTTCGACGAAGTGACCAACGGCGGGACCCACCACGTTCCCGCCTGGCTGCTCAAGACCATGCTCTTCCTCATCCGCTATGTGGCGCCTGCCGCCCTGCTGGCCATCGCCATCTTCCAGATTCACGAATGAGCACCAGCACATAACGCCACATACAGAGCGTCAGGGATGCAGAATCCCGAATACAGCAAGAGCGGCCCCGAAGGACCGCTCTTGAACGTTGAGGCTTGCTGCATCATTTGTTCTGGACAAGACGGACGGAGTAGCAGCGTGTGCCGCTCTCGCCGTCCACCGCATCCACATTGGCCTCGGCCACATACTTTGTCTCGCTCACCTCATAGAGGATGGCAATCTTTTCGTTCTGCGCCCAAGTGGATATGATGGTGTTTGTGCCTTCGCTCACGGCCTTGGTCCCATGGTTCATCTTATTTGATGAAATATCCTGCAATGATACAAATTTTAAAACCACTTTAACTCCGGCTGTAAGCCATGAAACCCTACGTTGATATCGTGGATGATATACGGCTACTTCGATGACAAAACTCAACGGGCTGTTGTAATCAGAGAAAGCACGAATTCTGCAAAATCGGAAATATCTTCCTCGACGCTGGCTTTTTCCAAAGCCTTCATATATTGTTCACGGCGCTCCAGCGGTACTACCACCCAGGGGTAACCACTGGTGACCAATTGGCTGTTCATTGCAAAACGGGCAGTCCGTCCATTCCCGTCCATGTAAGGGTGGATATAGACGAAGAAGAAGTGTCCCAATATAGCACGAGCCAAGGCATCGGGTTCTTCTTTCATCATATTCCCGAGGGCCTCCATGGCATCTATCACGGCATCATGATTCAATGGGACGTGCATGGAGTTACGGATATAAACCTGGTGTGTGCGATAGCCAATGAGATCGGAAGCTTTGATTATTCCGGCACGGATGCAAGGCTCAAACAGTTGGAAGTGCCAACTCTGATGACCTTTGACGTACATTATGGCTGCATCCGTCCCGGAGGTTACCGTGTCTGAAATGGATGCACGAAGCGCCTGATAAGCTTGATAATATCCACGGGCAGCCAAGGCGTCCTTCTGTTCTTTGTCGCGGGCATCTTTTTTCGGATCCCACTCGCCGCTTCGAACCCTTTCCAGGAGTTCTTCTGTAACCTTATATCCCTCAATAGACAGGGAATTATAGCTATCCTTGATATAGGTGGCGTCCATATTGGACAGGACATCGGACAGATTGATCTTCGAGGGGTAGGTCCCAGTGGATTCTTTTAGTGCGATGACAATCTGGCGCATTTTCACCCACATAAGACGGATACGGGAGGCATACGGCGAAACGCTGGTCTCTGGAAGACGGATACTCTCTTCAAAGGGATTCTCCTCCGAAACTTCATAGCCAATTTGACGCATCGTGGTAAGGAGCGAATCCGCCATCTCTTCTCTTCCGATGGATCGCAAGGCTCCAACCACCCTTCCGGCACGGGTAGAGTGTCCCCCCTCAATCGCTGCTGCTGTCAGCGAGGAAATATCCCTGATCATGGCGAGACAAGTTCTTGCTTCAAGTGAATTTCGCCTGTAATAGTCTGGTGACGCCATCAAAAGGGACAAGTTTAAAGGATAAAGATTGACACCGTAACGGGGCTCTTTTACTACTGAGTCCGGGATACTCGCTTTAATATCCAGGATCGAGGTCCCGAAAGGAAGTGAAAGCAAGTTGTTCGACGCTTTCGGACTGCGGACGATTAGTTGTTTGGGAATGATGCTTTTACCGCTGTAAAAGTAAAGGGATAATTCAGGAGAAAGGCACCATTGTTTACCCAGTTTGCTGTCAAGGTAGGTTGTGACAAACGACCAATATGATGCATACCAGACGGTAGAATCGCCTTCACTTACCGGAGAGGAAGGGATGTACCATCCTTTGATGACCATCTGAAGATAGCCATTGTCCACCAAACGTTTGGTATGCATCTCACCGAGAGTC
>CAJONI010000054.1 GCA_905235995.1 uncultured Bacteroidales bacterium | reverse complement strand
GGTGGGTGAGTGGCTTAAACCACCAGTTTGCTAAACTGACGTACGGGATTACCGTACCGGGGGTTCGAATCCCCCCCTCACCGCAAAAAAAGCGCACCAGGTTTTCCCGAGTGCGCTTTTTTGTTTTTATCCCTTTCTTTTACAGCTGCTTGAGCGCGCGCTTGATCAGATCTTCGAGGGAGATGGACGGGTTTTCATTGAGGAGTTTGTCGAGGGTCTTTTCGACGGCGGGCTTGCTGAAGCCCAGGAGAGTCAGGGCGCTCAGGGCCTCTTCGCGTACGGCCGACGACGGGCCCGCAGCCGCTTCGAAACTGAAAGCGTCGCTGCTCTTGCCTATCTTGTCCTTCAGATCGAGAATCACCCTCTGGGCCGTCTTCAGGCCTATTCCCTTCACAGACTTGAACTTGTTGACGTCGTTGGAAAGCACGGCCTGCTTCACCTCGTCGGCGGTCATGGCCGACAGGATCATCCTCGCAGAGCCGGGCCCCACACCGCTTACGGAGATAAGCTGCTGGAAAACAGCCCTTTCAGTCTTGTCGGCAAAGCCGTAGAGCGACTCGTCGTCCTCACGGACGAGGTGGCAGGTGTAGAGTTTCACGGGTTTCCCCTGCTGGCCCTGGAGCTGAGAGAAGGTGCTGAGCGAGATGATAAGGTCGTAGCCCACGCCGCAGGCTTCCACGATGGCGTCGGTGGGGGTGATTTCTTCGAGAGTTCCGGCGATGTATTCGTACATAAACGGATATAAACGTTTGTAAACGGTTCTAAACGATAATTTTTGTGTAAAAATAGTTAATTTTGCGAGATTATGGATGCAAGGCAGCATTTTCCCGCGCTGGAACGCGAAGTGTACGGCAAACCGCTTGTCTATTTCGACAATGCGGCCACTTCGCAGCGTCCCCGCAGCGTGCTCGAACTGCAGCAGAAGCTCAGTGTCGAGGCCTGCGGCAACATCCACCGCGCCCTGCACCGCCTGGCCGCCGACGCGACCGAGGCCTATGAGGCCGGCCGCGAAGCAGCCCGTGCCTTCATAGGCGCCCCGGCCCGCGAAAACCTGATCCTGACCAGCGGCACTACCGCCGCCATCAATCTCGTGGCCAGCTGTTTCTGCCAGAAATTCGTGGGTTCTGGCGACCAGGTCGTCGTCTCCGAGGCCGAGCACCACAGCAACATAGTGCCCTGGCAGCTTGCCTGCGAGAGAGCCGGCGCACGCATAGCCGTGCTTCCGGTAGACGAGGACGGCGAACTCTCGCCGGAGGGCCTCGAGGCCATGCTCCGCGACGCCGGAGGCCGCATCAAGCTCGTGGCCGTGGCCCACATCTCCAATGTTCTCGGCATCATAAACCCTGTTAAAGAAATAGTTACGGTGGCCCATCGCTACGGCGTCCCCGTGCTGGTCGACGGCGCCCAGGGCATACTTCACGAAAGGGTCGACGTGCAGGCGCTCGACTGTGACTTCTATGTCTTCTCCGGACATAAGATCTACGCGCCCACGGGCATAGGCGTGCTCTACGGCAAGCGCGAACTTCTCGAAGCCATGCCTCCCTACATGGGCGGCGGCGAGATGATCGAGACCGTGTCTTTCGAGAAGACGAGTTTCGCCCCGCTGCCCCTGAAGTTCGAGGCCGGGACACCGAATTTCGTGGCCGGAGCCTGCCTGAAGCCCGCGCTCGAGCTGGCCGGAGAGATGATGCAGGACGCTGAGCTGCAGAACAACCAGGAGGCGATGAAAAACTTCCTGCAGGAAGAGCTCTCCCGGATCGAAGGGCTGCGGCTCTACGGAACGCCGGCCGACCCTGCGCGCAAGGTGCCGCTCTTATCCTTCTCGGTGGAAGGCGCGCACGCCGCCGACCTGGCCCAGATCCTCGACAAGATGGGCATGGCAGTGCGCTCCGGGCAGCTGTGCGCCGAGCCGCTGCTCCGCCGGTACGGCCAGACCGCTATCCTGAGGGCCTCGCTGGCCCCCTACAACACCCTGGGCGAGTGCGAGATATTTATCGCTGCGCTGTGCAGGGCCATCAAGATGCTGAGATAGAATATGAAAACGATCCAGGAAATACAGGCAGGCATCGTGGAGGATTTCTCCGCGCTGACCGACTGGATGGACAAATACGAATACCTCATCGAACTCGGGAAGGGCATGAACCTCATCGCCGAGAACGAAAAGACCGAGGAAAACCTTATCCCCGGCTGTCAGTCAAGGGTCTGGCTTTCCTGCCGCGAAGAAGGGGGACGGCTGCATTTCGCCGCCGACAGCGACGCTATCATCACCAGAGGCATAATCTCGCTGCTGCTGCAGGTGTACGACGGGCAGGCGCCCGCCGACATACTTGCCGCCGACGATGGCTTTATCGACAAGATAGGGCTGCGCGAGAACCTGTCCCCGACCCGGGCCAACGGCCTGTTGTCGATGATTTCGACGATAAAGGCGTACGCCCGACGCTACGCCGAGATGCCGGGTCAGGCCCGGCATGACGTGTCACCCGTCACCCCGGGCCCCGACCCGGGGTCTCTCGAAGACGCCGTCGTCCTGGCCCTCAGGCAGGTATACGACCCGGAAATTCCCGTCAACATCTACGACCTGGGCCTGATCTACGACGTGCATGTCGACGCCGACGGACAGGTATTCATCAAGATGACCCTCACCGCCCCTAACTGCCCCATCGCCGACGAAGTCGTGGCACAGACCCGCGAGGCCGTGGCCGACGTGCCCGGCGTGAAGGACGTGCAGGTCGATCTGGTCTTCGAGCCCGAATGGACGACCGACCGGATGAGCGAAGAGGCGAAACTGGAACTGGGAATGCTATGATCTACCTGGCGTTGGGAACGAACCTGGGCGAACGCGCCTGGAACCTCGAGCAGGCGAAAGCCCTGCTTGCAGAAGAGCTGAGAACCGATATGCTCTGCTCAGAAATACTTGAGACCGATGCGATTGGCTTCAGCGGACCCGCGTTCCTCAACCAGGTGGTGGGCTTTGAGAGCGAAATGAAGCCCGAGGCCCTGCTCGACGTCTGCCAGAAAGTCGAGCGGGAGATGGGCCGCCCCGCCCACGAAGCCGAATACGACCCCCAGGGCCACCGCATCTACCACGACCGCATCATTGATATAGACATACTGACATACAACGACTTAAAGATAAAAACCGACAGGCTGGTCCTCCCACACCCCCAGGTTTGGGAAAGACCTTACGTTAAGCAATTATTAAATGATATAACAATATGACACAGGAAGAAGTTTTCAAGACGCTCGTGGCCCATGCCAAGGAGTATGGTTTCATTTTTCAGTCGAGCGAAATCTACGACGGACTGAGCGCCGTGTACGACTACGGCCAGATGGGCGTCGAGATGAAGAACAACATCAAGAAATACTGGTGGGAAGCCATGGTGCACCTCAACGACAACATCGTCGGCATCGACTCCGCAATCTTCATGCACCCCCGCATCTGGGAAGCCTCCGGCCACGTGGGCGCCTTCAACGACCCCCTCATCGACAATAAGGACTCAAAGAAACGCTACCGCGCCGACGTCCTGATAGAAGAATACCTCGCCAAACTCGAGGAAAAGATGGACAAGGAAGTCGAAAAAGGCCGCCGCAAATGGGGCGAATCCTTCGACGAAGCCCAGTTCCGCGCCACCAACCCCAACGTGCTCCGCAGCAAGGCCAAATGGGACGAAGTCCACGCCCGTATGACCAAAGCCCTCAATGACAACGACTTGGGCGAACTCCGCCAGATCATCGTCGACTGCGAGATCGCCTGCCCGGTTTCCGGCACCAAGAACTGGACCGAAGTGCGCCAGTTTAACCTGATGTTCAGCACCCAGCTCGGCAACGTCGACGGCGGCGTGGGCACCATCTACCTCCGCCCCGAGACCGCCCAGGGCATCTTCGTCAACTTCCTCAACGTGCAGAAGACCGGCCGCATGAAGGTGCCCTTCGGCATCGCCCAGATCGGCAAGGCTTTCCGCAACGAGATAGTGGCCAGGCAGTTCATCTTCCGCATGCGCGAGTTCGAGCAGATGGAGATGCAGTTCTTCGTGCGCCCCGGCGAGGAGATGAAGTGGTTCCAGCAGTGGAAGCAGACGCGCCTGGCCTGGCACAAGGCCCTCGGCCTGGGCGACGAAAAATACCGCTTCCACGACCACGAGAAGCTCGCGCACTACGCCAACGCCGCCACGGACATCGAGTTCGAGTTCCCTTTCGGCTTCAAGGAGCTGGAAGGCATCCACAGCCGCACCGACTTCGACCTCTCGCAGCACCAGAAGTTCAGCGGCAGGAAGATCCAATACTTTGATCCTGAGACCAATGAGAGCTACACCCCGTACGTCATCGAGACTTCCATCGGCCTCGACCGCACCTTCCTGGCCATCCTCTCCTCTTCGTATTGCGAGGAAAAGCTCGACAACGGCGAGGAACGCGTGGTGCTGAGGCTGCCGGCCTGCATCGCTCCGGTGAAGCTGGCGGTGCTGCCGCTGGTGAAGAAGGACGGCCTGCCCGAGAAGGCCCGCGCCATCCTCGACGAGCTGCGCTTCGACTTCAACTGCCAGTACGACGAGAAGGACTCCATCGGCAAGCGCTACCGCCGCCAGGACGCCATCGGAACCCCGTACTGCATCACTATCGACCACGACACGCTCATCGACAACTGCGTGACCCTGCGCGACCGCGACACCATGGACCAGGAACGCATCCCCATCGAAAAGCTCCGCGGCATAGTGGAGGAGCGCGTCAGCATGAAACCCCTCTTCAAACAGATCCACAAAATCTAAAATTCACTGGAAATGAAACGCTTGATCCCTGTTATGCTATTTTGTGCACTTTCTGCGGCGTGCAGCAGCCCCTCCATCGAGTGGAAGGAAGGCCCCGTGGGAGAAGACGGACGCGCCGCCCACTGCTTCGTAGTGAACGACGTGCCTGCCGGAAGCCGCGTGTGGTTTCAGGAACTATTTGACAACCACCAGATTACCGACGTTCCCATAGAGGAGATCAAGCACTATCAGGGCAACAGCTTCTACTTCGACGTGCCTGAAGGCGCCGGGCGCAGCTTCACCATCGCCTACAGCGGACGGCCGCTTCCCCGCCATTCCTGGGCGCCTGAAGGTTTCGTGCTTCAGAGAAAAGGCAGGGCCGACAAGGTTATCCCCGTGACCTACAGCTTTATAGACCGGCCCTTCACCGAGCCCGACGCGAAGTGGTTTGAGGCCTCCTACCAGTGCAAGCCCTGGGACATCGTCCCTGCGGTTAAGCTCGTGGGCGAGGCTGCCGGCCTGAAGAAACGTCCCGCGGGCTGGTACAGGCTCGCTTTCGATTCCGAAGGAAAGGCATACGTGGAAGCTGATGACGAGGACGGCGCTTTCTACGCCAAGGTGACGCTGGGCAAGATTCCCGAAGGGATGAAGGCAACCATCATCGAAGACTGGCCCGACCTGCAGCTGCGCGGCTTCATGCTCGACGTGGCACGCAGTTTCCGCAGCAAGGAAGAAGTCTTTAAAGTGCTGGATATCATGGCTTCCTACAAGCTCAACCTGCTGCATTTCCACCTCGGCGACGACGAGTCCTGGAGTCTGGAGATTCCTCGGATTCCGGAGCTTGCGGCTTTCGGGGGCCATCACGAGCTGCCCGACCGGGACCTGAAGGAGACGCGCGGGCTCATGCCTCAGGCCGACGGCAGGATAGGCGTCGACACCTACTATTCTGAAGAGGATTACAAGGATATCCTTAAATACGCCTGGGAGCGCCGTATAGCCGTCGTACCGGAGTTCGACGTACCTGGACATTCCAGGGCCTCGATCAGGGCCATGGAGGCGCGTGAGAGGCTTACAGGCGATTCTTCGCTGCTGCTTCAGGATCCTTCCGACGGATCGCGCTACTGGTCGGCCCAGAATTTCACCGACAACGTGCTCGATCCGGACTGCCCTGGCGTGTATGAGTTCTACGGCATCGTGTTCGACGAGGTTGCGCGCATGCACAGCGAGGCGGGAGTGCCGCTGCTCGCGATCCACGTGGGCGGCGACGAAGTGCCCGACGGTGCCTGGACGGGTCGCGACCGCATAGAGATGAAGGACAAGCTCACCAGGGGCATACTGGCCATCGCGCGTGAGCGCGGCATCAAGCTCGCCGGCTGGCAGGAGATCGTGCAGGGCATCAAGCCAGAGACCCTGGAAGAGCTTAAGCCTCAGCTGCTTTTCGTCAATGCCTGGAACACCCAGGGCGACGATGTCGAAGTGGTTTACCAGCTCGCGAACGCCGGGATTCCGGTGCTGCTCTCCAATGTGGAGAATGCCTACGTGGACCTTGCCTACAGCGACGACCCCTGCGACCTCGGGCTGACCTGGGGCGGCTATGTGGATGAGCGCAAGAGCTTTGCGCTTCAGCCTTGGAATATCTACGCCTCAGTGCGCTGGAGCGGCGTCGACACGCCTCGCGATGTCCGTGGTGCAGGCGCCGGCAAGACCCAGCTGCTGAATCCGGAATTCATAGTGGGAGCCGAGGCCCTGCTCTGGGGCGAGAATCTGCGCTCTCTCGACGACGCCACCTTCCAGATGCTGCCGAAGGCCGTCGGAATATGGGAACGCGCCTGGAACGCCGCACCGGAATGGCCAGACGACGAAGCCTTCGCCGCCGACTTCAACCGCTTCTACACCATCCTCACCCAAAAGGAAATGCCCGCCTGGGACACCAAGTCCTACCGCTACAAGAAGCGCTGACATAGGCGCTGACATACACGGCATAAATAACCAAGGGGTATCCCGAATGGGACACCCCTTGAACACATCACATCTTTGATTTTTACAAATCAGATTATTTGCTCGTACTGCGCAGCAGAAAGGAGCCTATCAAATTCCGAAGGATCGGAGAATTTGATCTTGATCATCCATCCCTCCCCGTAAGGGTCGGAATTTACCAGCTCGGGAGCGGTGTCGATCGCAGGATTGACTTCCACAACCTCGCCGGAAACGGGCATATAGGCATCAGCCACTGTCTTCACGGCCTCGATCGTCCCGAAAACCTCTTCACGGGCGAGCGTCTCTCCCTGAGTCTGAATGTCCACAAACACTATGTCGCCGAGCTCGCTCTGGGCGAAATCGGTGATACCCACGATGGCCTCGTCGCCTTCGACGCGGACCCATTCGTGATCTTTCGTATACTTCAGTTCTGCAGGGATATTCATACCTTTTAACCCATTACCGGGCAAATGTAATCATTAAAAATCAAATATCCAAATTTTTACGCTTATTTCTCTGCAAACTCGTAGGTCTCGGTGATGATATCGGCATACCTGGCCTGGAGATTTCGGCGCTTCGGCTTGAGGGTCTGCGAGAGCATTCCGTTGTCCGGCGTCCATTCGTCGAAGCAATAATGCGGCCTCTTGACCGCTTCGTGGGCTGCGAGCTTGTTGTTCACGGCCTGGACTTCGCTGGAAAGGAAGGTCAGGATATCCTGGTTGCTGAGATAGTCTTCCTTGTTTTCGGCCTTGATGCCGTGGGCTTCTGCATATTCGCGAAGCTTCGGATGGGAGACGATTATGACGGCAGACGCGAATTTTTCGTTGGCTCCGAACACAAAGGCGTTGTCGAAGTAAGGGCTCTCCCTGAGCAGGGTCTCGACCACCTGAGGGGCGATGTACTTACCCGAAGAGAGCTTGAAAATCTCTTTCTTGCGGTCGGTAATCTTCAGATAGACACCGTCCTGCAGATAGCCGATGTCGCCGGTGTGGAGCCAGCCGTCGGCGTCTATCATCTCCTTGGTCGCCTCGGGGTTCTTGTAGTAGCCCAGCATCACATGAGGGCCGCGGGTCAGGATTTCGCCGTCCTCCGCGAAGGAGAGTTCAGTGCCGTCCATGGCCTTGCCCACCGTGCCTATGACGTTGTATTTGTCGGCAGGGGAATTCACGGCAATAACCGGCGAAGTTTCCGTAAGGCCGTATCCCTCAAAGATATAGAGTTTGGCCGCATTGAAGCAGCGCACTATCTTGGCCTGAATCGAAGAGCCGCCGCTGACCACCAGCATCTCGTGGCCGCCGAGGTTCTCGCGCCATTTGCTGTAGACCAGTTTGTCGAAGAGTTTCTGCTTCTGAAGGTAGAACCAGCCTGTATTCTCGTTGTCGAAATTGTTGGCGTAGTTCCAGGCCGCCCAATAGATCTTCGCCTTCAGGCCCTTCTGCCTCTTGCCTGCGTCTTCCAGCTTGCCGTACATCATCTCGAGCACGCGCGGGACCGCGCAGAAGCCGTCGGCGTGGCAGTCTTTGAGGTCAGAACCAATCGTAGCCAGGCTCTCTGCGTAGTAGGTGCTGATGGCGAGTTCCTGATATTCGTAGTTCATGGTACGCTCGTACATGTGGCAGAGCGGCAGGAAACTGACCATCCTGTGGCTGTAGTTCTTGGTCTGGCGCAAGGCGTGGCCGTGGGAATTGAAGAGCATGTTGCGGTGCGAGAGCATCACGCCTTTGGGCAGGCCGGTCGTACCGGAGGTATAGACTATGCTGGCGCACTGGTCGGGACTGATGTTCTTCTTGTTGTCTTCGACGACGGGGCCGAATTTTTCCTTGTTCTCGCGGCCCATTTCGCAGAGTTTCGAGAGACAGAGCTCCTGCTCGCTGTCGTCGAGCAGCATGAATTTGATGTCCCGCCCGGTCTCCGCTGCGATAGGCTTGATTCTCTTGAGCATTCCTGCAGTGCCCACGGCTATCATTTCGGCGTCGGAATGGTTGAAGATGTGCAGGTAGTCGTCTTTGCTGAGGGTGCTGTAGATGGGCACGTGGATCATGTTGGCCAGGTTGATTCCCATGTCCATGAAGTTCCATTCGGGCCTGTTGGGGGTGATGGTGATGATCTTCGTGCCGGGCTTGAGACCGAGTGAAAGCAGGCCGTAGGCGACTGCGTGAGAGATTTCGTTGTACTGCTCGATGCTGTATTTAATCCATTTACCCTGGGTTCTGCGGGCAAGGATATCGTCTTTCGGGGGATAGTTTTTAAGGTTTTCGAGCAGGTCGAAGGTGCGCAAAAGTTCCATATTGAAGGTTTTATATTGCAAATATAGTCATTATTGTTCCACGTGGAACATTTATCTGCCAAAGTATACGAGGAGGACGGAAATATCGGCTGGAGAGACTCCGGAGATGCGGGAAGCCTGGGCGATAGTCGTTGGAGAATAGCGTTTGAGTTTGATCCGCGATTCCATCGAAAGTGCAGCAATTTTCATATAGTCAAAGTCTTCAGGGATTTTAACGGACTCTAGTCTTTGAATCTTTTCAGCAAGTTGCCTCTCCCTGTCGATATATCCTGAATACTTAATTCTAATTTCAACCAAATCGAACACCTCTTCATCATTGGGCTCCGCTGCTCTGGTGTCACGACTCCTCGCGAAAAAAGCATGATCCGGCATCTCTGTTCCACGTGGAACATTCGATAAAAGGCCTTCCAGGGTCACTGAGGGGCGGACGAGGAGGTCGGAGGCACGGCGGGAGCCGTCTATCGGGGCGCTATCTACCGACTCCAGATAGGGATTTATCTCTTCCGGTTTAAGTGAAAGCCCCTGCAGCCAGTGCTCAAGATTCTCTATCTTTTCATACTTATCCTGGAATAACTGCCAGCGAAAATCATCCACAAGTCCTATCTTCCGCCCTATAGGCGTAAGGCGCTCGTCGGCATTGTCCTGACGGAGCAGAATACGATATTCAGCCCTTGAAGTAAACATCCTGTAGGGCTCATCTACTCCCTTGGTGATAAGGTCGTCGATAAGGACACCTATGTAAGCTTCATCGCGCTTCAATACCAAAGGCTCAGCTCCGGCAAGCTTCAGATGGGCGTTGATTCCTGCCATCAAACCCTGTGCAGCCGCTTCCTCATAGCCCGTGGTTCCATTGACCTGTCCTGCGAGATAGAGCCCTGGCACAACCTTGGACTCAAGAGTGGCGGAGAGCTGCGAAGGGTCGAAGTAAGCATATTCTACCGCATACGCGGGACGGAATATCCTGACATTCTCCAGTCCTTCGATGGCGTGCAGGGCTTCCAGCTGGGTTTCCAGAGGTAGCGAGGAAGAGAATCCCTGGAGATAGTATTCGCAGGTATCCCGACCTTCAGGCTCGAGGAAAAGCTGATGAGAATCCTTGTCGGTAAAGGTGCGAAGCTTGTCTTCAATTGACGGGCAGTAGCGGGGACCTATGCCCTGGATCTTTCCCGTGAAGAGAGGCGAACGGTCGAAGCCGGTCCTCAGTATATCGTGAACCTTGGGATTCGTGTGGACGATGAAGCAGGGCATCTGACTGGCTCCCGCCTGAACCGTCGAAGGCTCGGGCATGAACGAAAAACGCGCCGGCTCCGGATCTCCCTCCTGACGAAGGAGGCTGTCCAAGTCGAGCGACCTCGCATCGATCCGGGGAGGAGTACCGGTCTTCATCCGGCCGACGGTCAGACCCGCCGAAGCCAAAATCGAAGTCAGTCCCTTTGAAGGAAGTTCTCCCATCCGTCCACCTTCGGTCATCTCGGTCCCGACGAAGAGCCGACCGTCGAGGAAGGTTCCGGCCGTCAGAATGACAGCTTTGGCTGAAAATTCAGCACCCATCGCCAGCCTTACCCCTGAAATTTTCGATTCTCGGAAGCTTACCGAGACCACAGAATCCTGCCAAATATCTAAGCCACAGGTACTTTCGAGCACTGAGCGCCATGTACGGGAAAAAGCCCTTTTATCACACTGAGCCCTCGGACTCCACATCGCCGGACCCTTCGAACGGTTGAGCATCCGGAACTGGAGGGTGGTCCGGTCGGTCACGCGGCCCGACCATCCGCCGAGCGCGTCAATCTCCCGGATCAGCTGTCCTTTGGCGATTCCGCCCATCGCCGGGTTGCACGACATCTGGGCGGTCTTGTTCATGTCCTGGGTCACGAGCAGGACGCGCGAACCCAGCCGCGCCGCGGCGACCGCCGCTTCGCAGCCAGCGTGACCGGCTCCGATTACTATGATATCGTAGTCAGCGACCATCCGCTTCCTTCCGCATCTCGTCGAGCAGCTTCAAGGCCCGGTTCTCCGCGACCCGCATGCGCTGCTGATGCCAGGGGTCGCGGTCGTCATAACCGACAAGGTGCAGAAGCCCGTGGACTATGACCCTGTGAAGCTCGCGCGTGAAGCCTTCGCCGTACACGGCTCCGTTGGCGCGCACGGTGTCGATGCTGATATAGATGTCGGCGCTCACGCCGGGGCGTCCGGTCTCAAGCTCGAAATCTTCGGAATTGTCGAAAGTGATGATGTCGGTATAGAAGTC
This sequence comes from uncultured Bacteroidales bacterium, assembly GCA_905235995.1. GTDB lineage: Bacteria > Bacteroidota > Bacteroidia > Bacteroidales > UBA932 > Cacconaster. The sequence continues at coordinate 18,246 of CAJONI010000054.1, read as the reverse complement.
ATGGCCGAGGAACTGCCTGTTGATCTGAAGCAGATAGGCGTCGCTGCAGAAAATGTAGTTCATCTCGCCGAGGGCACGGCCGCGGCCGGCCGCAACCTCCTTCAACCATTTGGCAATCAAACGCTTTTCTTTTAGCCTGAAAGACGTATCTTCCGTGAAATACCGAATCATAAATTTTTATAACTTTGCGAATTGCAAAAGTAATAAAAACAACGCAAAACCCATAAACTATGTCCAAAGTAACAGTCATCGGCGCCGGCAACGTGGGCGCCACCTGTGCCAACGCAATCGCACACATGAAAGTATGCTCGGATCTCGTCCTCCTCGACATCAAGGAAGGCCTCTCCGAAGGTAAAGCAATCGACATGATGCAGACCGCCAAGATGTACGGTTTCGACACCCGCATCAAAGGCGTGACCAGCGACTATGCCGCCACCCGCGGTTCCGACGTGATCGTGGTGACTTCCGGCATCCCCCGCAAGCCCGGAATGACCCGCGAAGAACTCATCGGCGTGAACGCCGGCATCGTCAAAGGTGTGATTGGCAACGCTTTGAAATATTCGCCCAAGGCCATCTTCATCATCATCTCCAACCCCATGGACACGATGACCTACCTCACCCTGAAGGCCACCGGCCTGCCTAAGAGCCGCGTGATCGGCATGGGCGGCCAGCTCGACAGCAACCGCTTCTGCTACTACCTGAGCCAGGCCCTCAAGGCCGCTCCGAGCGATGTCGAAGGCATCGTGATCGGCGGTCACGGCGACACCACCATGATCCCGCTCATCAGCAAGGCCACCTGCAAGGGTATGCCCGTCACCAAGCTCCTCAGCCGCTCAGTGGCCGGCAAAGTTGTCGCCGACACCATGGTGGGCGGTGCGACCCTCACCAAGTTCCTCGGAACTTCGGCATGGTACGCCCCCGGTGCCTCCTGCGCCGCGATGGTCAAGTCGATCCTGCTCGACGAGAAGAAGGTGTTCCCGTGCTGCTGCTATCTCGAAGGCGAATATGGCCAGGAAGACATCTGCATCGGCGTGCCTGCCGTGATCGGCAAGAAGGGCTGCGAGAAGGTGCTGAAATATGACCTCACCCCCGAGGAGAAAGCTGCCTTCAAGAAGAGCGCCGAGGCTGTGAAGAGTGTTAATAACATCCTTTACGATAGCAAGATTTTATCTCGCTAATGCTCAATAAGTTGCTGCTTTTCTGAAAAAAGTTGTCAACAATTTTTTGAAGAAAAGTTGCGATAAATGATTTTTTCTTTTTAACTTTGGAGTTGTGGTGCGCGCAAGCTGCACCCCGAAAAGAGAAAAAATCAAAAAAACGTTACGATATGGAAAGCAAAATTTCTCCCAAAGCTGACCTCACAAAGAAGAACGCACTGTTCCTCGAGATAGGTCTGATCGTCGCCCTCGGCCTCTGCCTGCTCGCTTTCGAATGGTCAAGTTCCGACAAAGTGGAAACCATGGAGCTGGCAGCAGAAGTCCAGGCCATTGAGGAAGAACAGATCATCAACACCCAGGAGCAGATGGAGATTCCGCCCGAGATGCCGAAGATTCCTGTCCTTTCGGACATCATCGACATCGTGGACGATGACATCCAGGTCAACGACGACCTCTTCATCGATATGGAAGACAATGCCAACATCGGTGTCGAGATCATGGAGTATCACGCTGCAGTCGAAGAGGAAGTTGTTGAAGAAGAGGCAATTCCGTTCGCATTGGTAGAACAGAAGCCCAGGTTCCAGGGCGGTGATGCAAACACCTTCTCCGCATGGGTCAACAAGAACCTCCAGTATCCTGAGATCGCCAAGGAAAACGGCATCCAGGGTCGTGTGACGCTGCAGTTCACGGTGAACACCGACGGTTCCGTGAGCAACGTAAAGGTGCTCCGCGGCGTCGATGCCTCCCTCGACAAGGAAGCTGTCCGTATCGTCTCGATGTCTCCGAAGTGGGAGCCTGGCAAACAGAGAGAACGTCCGGTGAAGGTTGTCTACAACTTCCCGGTGGTCTTCCAGCTCCGCTAAGCAGACAGGCTTTTTTACACCGAATGGCTGCCCCAAAAGGCAGCCATTTTTTTGAAAGATGTACGAAACAGTAGATACAAGCATACCTAAGGCAGTTTTTGTAGCGCTCATCAACCGCACCCAGGATGAAGACCAGGTGCGCGAATACCTCGACGAACTTCAGTTCCTGGCTCTCACGGCAGGTGTGGAAGGGGAGAAGCGTTTCACACAGAAACTCGACCATCCCGACAAGAGAACCTATATAGGTTCGGGTAAATTACAGGAGATCAAGACTTTCGTCCGTGAGAACGAAATCGACTACGTGCTGTTCGACGACGAGCTCAGCCCTTCGCAGATGCGCAACGTGGAGCGGGAGATCAACGACCACTGGCCCGACCATCATTGCAGCGTGGTCGACCGTACCGGACTTATCCTCGACATCTTTGCCGACAGGGCGCAGACGGCCTATGCCAAGACTCAGGTGGAACTTGCCCAATATCAGTATCTTTACCCGCGCCTGACCGGCATGTGGACCCACCTTGAGCGCCAGAGGGGCGGCAAGGGAGGCCTCAATATGCGCGGCCCAGGTGAAAGCCAGCTGGAGACCGACCGCCGGATCGTCCTCGACAAGATCACCCGGCTCAAGGAGCAGCTTCGCAAGATAGACCGCCAGATGGCCTCCCAGCGCTCGAACCGCGGCCAGATGGTGCGCATTTCGCTCGTGGGCTACACCAACGTGGGCAAGAGCACCATCATGAACCTGCTGGCAAAGAGCGACGTATTTGCGGAAAACAAACTCTTCGCGACGCTCGATACCACGGTGCGCAAGGTTGTGATAGAGAACGTGCCCTTCCTGCTGAGCGATACTGTGGGATTCATACGGAAACTGCCTACCCAGCTTGTGGAGTCGTTCAAGAGCACTCTCGACGAGGTGCGCGAGGCCGACATCCTGATGCACGTGGTGGATATCTCCCATCCCAACTTTGAGGACCAGATACGCACTGTAAACCAGACTCTCAGGGACATAGGGGCGCAGGATAAGCCTGTCTTCATGGTATTCAACAAGATAGACGCCTATAAGCCGGAGCCTTACGACGATTTCTCGATCGAGGAGCGGACGATGAAAAACTATACCCTCGACGAGCTGAAGCAGACATGGATTGCGCGCGAGCACACGCCGTGCATCTTCATGTCAGCGAAGGAAAAGGTCGGTATAGAAAAGTTGCGCGACGATCTCTACAAGATGGTCGCAGAAATCCACGCCGGCCGCTTCCCGTTCAATAACTTCCTATGGTAAGACGTCATTCCGGGCTTGACCCGGAATCTCGAAAGTTCTTCTCCTCTTCCGGAGCCAGCAACTCCATGAAATAGCGGACTTTGTCGATATTGAAGTATCTCTTGCCGTTGCCGCGGCTGAGGGAGAACACCTCCGCACGGCGGGCAAGCGCTTCGTCGCAGAGCCTGCAATTGTTGCTGTCAGCCCGCTTCAGGACCCCTTCCGGCTGGTTCGGCCCGTCGGCCGCATAAAGCGGCACAGCCACACCGCATGCGGGATAGCCCAGGATAGTCCACATCACCGTATTCAGCGGATTCTGACCCTTTTCCACACCCTTTATCACTATCGAAGCGCTGGTAGTCCCGCGGGGAATGAAATCCTGGTCGATAAACCAACCGTTAGGCGCAAGTTCGGGATTTCTGAGCAGGTCGATCCCGAGAAGTGAATGATAATAACTACGGGAAAGATTGTTGAAAATCCACTGCGGGCTGAACTTAACTCCCTGAATCCAAGCCTGATGGGTGATGATATTCGCCGTTTCGTAGCGTATGTACCCCATGCCTTCATCCTTCCGGCCGGTGCGGGAATGATTGGTATAGATCAGGAAACCTTCGGGCGCGATGGCAGGGTCGTTGACGTCGACCTTCACCCACGTAGTATTGTTGACTTCATAGTAAGCGGCTCCGCCTTCAGCGTCAATCACTCCGAAATTGGCTTCGACTCCGAGAGGACGCGGCAGCTTGTCGAGCAGGCGCTCGAAGTCGCGCAGGTTCCTGCAGGAAGCCAGCGCCTTGTACATCACGACTCCTTCCTGGTCCTCGATTACGGCTTTTTCCGACTGGAGATTGTAGGAAGCTGTATTCATGATGGAAAAACCGACCTCGTTGGTGCCGGTCCAGGCTTCTCCGCCGGGAGAAGAACTGTTTACCAGTGCCAGGAAGCCGTATTTCCGCCCGTTTACAGCCGGAAACCATTCGATCCTGTTGTCCAACTCCCCGGTATCGCGGTGCTTCCAAAGCAAAGGACGCCCGTCGGTCGTGCAGCTGCCGGTGAAAATACCTGAGGTGCAGGCAAGAGCCTGCACTATGTTCAAAAGAAGCAGACTAAGAAAAAAGATCTTTTTCATAACCAGGATTATTCTTTCCTAAATGACTGTATGCCAGCGGTGTAGCGACCCGGCCACGGGGAGTGCGGGAAATGAAGCCTTCCTTTATAAGGAAAGGTTCATAAACTTCTTCCAGGGTTCCCGCATCTTCGCTTATGGCCGTCGCAATAGTTCCGACGCCGACCGGCCCGCCACCGAACTTGTCTATAATAGTCATAAGTATCTTGTTGTCGATGGCGTCAAGTCCTCGGGTATCGATATTCAGCGCTCCAAGAGCGAACTGCGTGATAGGCAGGTCGATGACCCCGTTGCCCCGCACCTGCGCGAAGTCGCGCACACGGCGGAGCAGCGAATTCGCGATACGCGGCGTGCCGCGGCTCCGCAGCGCTATCTCCCTTGCAGCTTCGTCCTGTATCCCGATATCCAGAATCCCGGCACTGCGCTTGATTATGTCAAACAGGACATCGGCGTCGTAGTATTCCAGGTGGCACTGTATCCCGAAACGCGCACGAAGAGGCGAAGTCAGAAGGCCGCTGCGCGTTGTAGCGCCTATCAAGGTGAAGGGACTCAGGGAGATCTGTACACTTCGGGCACCCGGGCCCTTGTCTATCATGATGTCGATGCGGTAGTCCTCCATGGCTGAATAGAGGTACTCCTCCACTATCGGGCTGAGGCGGTGGATCTCGTCGATAAACAGCACGTCGCCTTCCTCCAGGGAAGTCAGCAGCCCCGCAAGGTCGCCCGGTTTGTCCAGAATCGGCCCTGAAGTGATTTTCAGGTTGACACCCAGTTCCTGGGCCACTATATGGGCCAAAGTGGTCTTTCCGAGGCCCGGAGGCCCGTGGAAGAGCACATGGTCGAGCGCCTCGCCCCTCAGCATCGCAGCCTTGACGAACACCTTGAGGTTTTCGAGCACCTTGTCCTGACCTGAGAACTGGTCGAAGCTCCGGGGGCGTATCACGGCGTCGAAATCGCTCTCCTTGAAAGAACGCTCAGAGTGTGGATTGAATTCTTCAGCCATTGAATTTTCAACTTTTCAACAACACAAAATTAAGAATAAAAATTTTTAAAAATCCATTCACAGTTATTCTTAGTCTGTTGAAACGGTTGATAAAAAAACGGAAACGATTTATCAACTTCGATTTCAACATAAAAAGAACACCCATTTCCCGTTTTAAGGGAGATGGGTGCGCTTTTGTTGATAACCGTGGTCCTGCCTGATGTTGAAATCTTCCTTGTGGAAAACGGCTTAAAAAACCGTGGATAAATCCGGCTTTTTCAACATCCGGAAATTTTATCAACAACGGCGGACTTTTTTTCCACTAGTCTTTGAACTTTGCCTTGAGGAATTCACGGTTGAGACGGGCGATGTTGGCCACGGTGATGTGCTTCGGGCACTCCATCTCGCAGGCACGGGTGTTGGTGCAGGCGCCGAATCCCAGCTCGTCCATCTTGGCTACCATGGCCTTGGCGCGGCGTGCGCCCTCAATCTTGCCCTGAGGCAGGAGTGCGAGAGTGCTTACTCGTGCGGCCACGAAAAGCATCGCGGAGCCGTTCTTGCAGGTGGCGGCACAGGCACCGCAACCCACGCAGGAAGAGGCGTCCATGCTCTTGTCTGCGTCAGCCTTGGGGATGGGGATCGCGTTGGCGTCGGGCACACCGCCCGTGTTGACGCTGATGAAGCCGCCGGCCTGCAGGATCTTGTCGTAAGCTCCGCGGTCGACCACTAGGTCCTTGATCACCGGGAAGCCGCGGCTGCGCCAGGGCTCGATGGTGATGGTGCTGCCGTCCTTGAACTTGCGCATGTAGAGCTGGCAGGTCGTAACTCCGCTCTCCGGGCCGTGTGCGCGGCCGTTGATGTAGAGCGAGCAGGCGCCGCAGATGCCTTCGCGGCAGTCGTGGTCGAAGCTCACGGGGCCGCTCTGCTTGCCGTGGCAGCCGGCGTCGAAGGCGACCGGGTCGATCTTCTCGCCGATAAGCTGCTCGTTGAGGATGTCCATCATCTCCAGGAAAGAAGTGCCTTCCGAGATGTCTTTCACCTGATAGGTCTCAAAATGTCCCTGGCTTTTAGCGTCGCGCTGCCGCCAGACTTTCAATGTAAAATTCATATCGTTCTTCTTTCCGGGGTTAGTCTTTGTAGTTTCTTGTTGCCACGTGGGCGAATTCAAATTTGAGCGGTTCCTTGTGAAGCTCAGGGGCTTTGCCTTCTCCGGCATACTCCCATGCGGCGACGTACATGTAGTTCTGGTCGTCGCGCTTGGTCTCGCCTTCCTCGGTCTGCATCTCCTCGCGGAAGTGTCCGCCGCAGGATTCGTTGCGGTTGAGGGCGTCGCGGGCCATGAGTTCGCCGATTTCAAGGAAGTCCGCCACGCGGAGGGCTTTCTCGAGCTCCTGGTTGAAGACTCCGGTTTCGCCGGCTACATAGACGTTGCTCCAGAATTCTTTCTTGAGGTCCTGGATCAGGCTGATTGCCTTTTCGAGGCCTGCCTTGTTGCGGGCCATGCCCACATATTCCCACATGATGTGACCGAGTTCCTTATGGATGGAGTCGACGGTACGCTTGCCCTTGATGTTCATCAGCTTGTCGATCTTCTCCTGGACGGCTTTCTCGGCGGCCTCGAATTCCGGCGCGTTGACGTCGGTCTTGGGCTCCTTGAACTTGCTGGCCAGATAGTCGCCGATGGTGTAGGGAAGGATGAAGTAGCCGTCGGCCAGACCCTGCATCAGTGCGCTGGCTCCCAGGCGGTTGCCGCCGTGGTCGGAGAAATTGGCTTCGCCGATGGCATAGAGGCCGGGGATGGTGGTCATCAGGTTGTAGTCCACCCAAAGGCCGCCCATCGTGTAGTGGATGGCCGGATATATCATCATGGGTTCGTCGTGGGGGTCGACGTCGGTGATTTCCTTGTACATGTCGAAGAGGTTGCCGTAGCGGGCGTCCACCACTTCGCGTCCGAGCCTCTTGAAGGCGTCCTGGAAGTCGAGGAACACAGCCTTGCCGGTGTTGTTGACTCCGAAGCCTGCATCGCAGCGCTCCTTTGCGGCACGGGAGGCCACGTCGCGCGGCACGAGGTTGCCGAATGCGGGATAGCGGCGCTCGAGATAGTAGTCGCGGTCCTCTTCAGGAATCTGCGAGCCCTTGATCTTGCCTTCCTGCAGCTTCTTGGCGTCCTCGAGTTTCTTCGGGACCCAGATGCGGCCGTCGTTGCGGAGCGATTCACTCATCAGGGTGAGCTTCGACTGCTGGTCGCCGTGGATGGGGATGCAGGTGGGATGGATCTGCGCGAAGCAGGGGTTGGCGAAGAAGGCGCCCTTCTTGTAGCACTGCCATGCGGCCGAACCGTTGGAGTTCATTGCGTTGGTGCTCAGGAAGTAGGTGTTGCCATAGCCGCCGGAGGCGATCACCACGGCATGCGCGCCGAAGCGCTCTATCTTACCGTTGGTGAGGTTGCGGGCTATTATGCCCTTGGCTTCGCCGTTGATCAGCACGAGGTCGAGCATCTCATGGCGGGGATAGGATTTCACCTGGCCCTTGGATACTGCACGGTTGAGTGCGGCGTAGGCGCCGAGCAGCAGCTGCTGGCCTGTCTGGCCGCGGGCGTAGAAAGTACGGCTCACCTGCGCGCCACCGAAAGAACGGTTGTCGAGCAGTCCGCCGTAGTCGCGGGCGAAAGGCACGCCCTGTGCCACGCACTGGTCGATGATGTTGTTGCTCACTTCTGCCAGACGGTACACGTTGGCCTCACGGCTACGGTAGTCACCACCCTTGATCGTGTCGTAGAACAGACGGTACACGGAGTCGTTGTCGTTCTGGTAGTTCTTCGCAGCGTTGATACCACCCTGGGCCGCGATGGAATGCGCGCGGCGCGGAGAGTCGCTGATGCAGAACACCTTGACATTGTAGCCGAGTTCGCCGAGAGAAGCGGCGGCGGAAGCTCCGCCCAGGCCGGTGCCGATCACGATGATCTCCATCTTGCGCTTGTTGGCAGGACTGACGACCTTGATGTCGGCCTTGTGTTTCGACCATTTCAGTTCGAGCGGTCCTTCCGGAACCTTAGAAATCAATTCAGTCATATAAGTGTTGTTGGTTATAATTGTCTCTAAACTACAAATGTCGCAAAAAACCAAGATATTTCCAATAATTTGTATCTTTGAAGCCTGTTAAAGTCGATTCCAATGGAATTTTTCACCTTTTCAGCCGGAATTTCCGTCCACGTCTGGGATACAATCGATGAAATAAATCGTCACCCCGGGCTTGACCCGGGGTCTGAGATGCCGGATCAGGTCCGGCATGACGGAAAGCCCGTGATTGTTTTGCTTCATGGTTATCTCGAAACGATGTATATATTTACGGAACTCATTGATTCTTTACGAGATAATTATCGTGTAATAACGATCGACATGCCCGGCCACGGACTTACCGGAAGCGCCCCCGCAGGCCCCGGCGGCGCCCAGGTCAACACCTTGGCCTTCAGCGCAAAAGTCCTTGCCGGAGTCCTCGATAAATGCAGCGTGGAAAAAGCCTGGATCGCCGGCCATTCCATGGGCGGCTACGTCGCCCAGCAGTTCTTGGCCGACTGCCCCGACCGCACCCAGGGCGTCATCCTCCTCTGCTCACACCCCTGGCCCGACAGCCCCGAGAACGCCGCCAACCGCCAGGCCGAGAAGCAGCGCATCCGCAACGACGAACTCATCGACGTAGCCGAAGCCGCCATCCCCAGGATGTACTATGAAGAAAACCTCCGCGCCTGCGACGAAAAGATACGCGAGACAGTGGAACTCTGCGAGACCCACGACCCCGAAGGCATCTGCGCCACCCTCGACGGCCTCCGCCTCCGCCCCGACCTGAGACCCGTCCTCGCCGAAGCCAAAAACCCCGTGATGCTCGTCCACGGCGACCACGACAACTTCCTGCCGCTGAGCAGGGTGGAAGAGATGAAAGCCAGCTACCCCAAGATGACCTTCGCCCCCATAGCCAACGCCGGCCACAACGCCTTCATCGAACAAAAAGACAAAGTAGTAGAAGCGATTGATTCTTTCATTAAATGATTGTTTCCGCTGAAGCAGTAAAGATTGCGAACGCAGTGAAGCAGGCCCCCGAAGGAGCCCTGCACCTGGTCATAGTCGATACAAAGAAACTAGCGTATTATCTCGCCTCCGACCTCGACAACTTCCTCGTCCCCGACAATCTCTACTATTTCCCGGCCACAAAGGAAACATCAGAGTATAAACGCAATACATCCCTTCTCCAGCGCACTGCCGCCCTCAAGGCCATCACCGCCTGGCCCGGCAGCCCCCAGGTCCCTACACAAGCCGGCTATGAGATAGGCAAAAGCCTCACCACCAGGGAACCCCTCCAGTCGACGGTAGTCGTGACATATACCGAAGCCATCAAGGAGAAGGTCCTCAAGCCAAAGGCTATACACGAATCCCTGCTCTCCCTGAAAGTAGGCGAATCCCTCTCCCACGACACTATCGCCGAACTCCTCTTCAGCGACGGCTTCCGCAAGGTGGACTTCGTAACCGAGCCCGGCGAATTCGCCCTCAGAGGCTCCCTCGTCGATATCTACAGCTTCGCCGACGAACAGCCCGTGCGAATCGACTTCTTCGGCGACCAGGTGGAGAGCGTGCGCCACTTCAACCCTGACAACCAGCTCTCTGTCGGCAGTCCTATCAATGAAGTGGTGATATACCCTAACCTCGACTCCATAGGCGACGAAGACCAATATATTGACTTCCAGGAGATAATCCCCCAGGGAACCACCGTCTGGGACCTCCGTGACGAGATCACCAGGACCCAGGACGAAGACCTCCTGCCCCAGCCCGCCTTCGCCAAGAACTTCGAGCTCCTCAGCCAGGACATAGTCCATCGCCAGGCCCAGGGCTACACAGTGACGATCCTCTCCCCCAACGAGAGCCAGACCCGCCGCCTGAAGGAGATACTCAAGGGCATAAGGCCCGCCTTCCTGCCCCTCTCCCTCCACGAAGGCTATATCGACAAAGCCTCGAAGAACTGCTACTACACCGACCATCAGATCTTCGACCGCTACCATAAGATCACCGTCCGCCGCCAGGTGGAGCGCTCCGAGCAGATGACCATAGCCGAGCTCAACGCCCTCCGCCCCGGCGACTATGTGGTCCATATCGACCACGGCGTGGGCCAGTACGGCGGCCTGGTCAAGACCAAGATCCGGCTCCCGAACGGCAAGGAGCGCACCCAGGAGGCAGTGAAGCTCATATACGCCGGAGGCGACGTGGTGTTCGTGTCGATCCACGCCCTGCACCGCGTGGCCCGCTTCAAGTCGCGCGACGGCGAGGCCCCCAAGATCTACAAGCTCGGCAGCAAGGCCTGGGAAAACCTCAAGCGCAGCGCCAAGTCGAAGCTCAAGGACATAGCCGAAGACCTGATTGCCCTCTACGCCGACCGCCAGAACTCCCGCGGCTTCGCATTCTCGGCCGACTCCTACATGCAGCAGGAGCTCGAATCGTCCTTCATGTTCGAGGATACCCCCGACCAGGCCTCGGCGACAGCCGCTGTGAAGGCCGACATGGAGAGCATACACCCCATGGACCGCCTGGTGTGCGGCGACGTGGGCTTCGGCAAGACCGAAGTGGCCATCCGCGCCGCTTTCAAGGCCTGCTGCGACAGCAAGCAGGTGGCGGTGCTCGTGCCCACGACCATACTCGCGCTGCAGCACTGGCACACCTTCTCAGCACGCCTGAAGGACTTCCCGGTGAAGGTGGAGTACCTGAGCCGCCTGCGCAGCGCCAGGGAGCAGAAAGAGGTGAAGGAAGGCCTGAAGAACGGCACGGTCGACATTGTGATCGGCACCCACAGCCTCCTGAACAAAGAGGTGAAATTCAAGGACCTGGGCCTGCTCATCATCGACGAGGAGCAGAAGTTCGGCGTCTCGGCCAAGGAGAAGATCCGGCAGATGAAGACCTCGGTCGACACCCTGACCCTCACCGCCACCCCCATCCCCCGCACCCTGCAGTTCTCGCTCCTGGGCGCGCGGGACCTCTCCATCATCAACACCCCGCCGCCAAACCGCATCCCCGTCACTACCGAAGTCATACGTTTCGACGACGAATACATAGCCGACATCATAAACCGCGAGCTGGAGCGCGGCGGCCAGGTGTATTTCGTGCACAACCGCATCGACGACATCGTCGCCCTGGGCGAAAGGCTCCACCGCCTCTGTCCCCGCGCCGAGATCTGCGTGGCCCACGGGCAGATGGAGCCAAAGGAGTTGGAATCCAGGGTGCTGAAATTTATCGCCGGCGACTACGACATCCTGCTCTCGACCACAATCATAGAAAACGGCATCGACATCCCGAACGCCAACACGATGATAGTCGACCGGGCGCAGCGCTTCGGCCTCTCCGACCTCCACCAGCTCCGCGGCCGTGTGGGCCGCAGCAACGTGAAGGCGTGGTGCTATCTCATAGTGCCTGAGGAAGAGACGCTTACCGACGACGCGCGCCGCCGCATCCGCGCCCTCGAGGCCTTCTCCGACCTCGGCAGCGGCTTCAACATCGCGATGCAGGACCTCGACATCCGAGGCGCGGGCAACCTCCTGGGCGCGGAGCAGTCGGGCTTCATGGCCGAAATGGGCTTCGAGACCTACATGAGGGTGTTGAGGGAGGCGATGGACGAGCTTCGGCATGCCGGACATGATCCGGGGTCTGAGATTCCGGGTCAAGCCCGGAATGACGGTATCCTGGCGACGGAAACCGACACCATCGTCGACACCGACCTCGAGCTCATGATCCCCGACAGCTACGTCAACGTGCCTTCCGAGAAGATACGCCTCTACAAGGAACTCGACGCCATACGCTCCGAAGACATGCTCCGCCGCTTCACGGCCAACCTCGCCGACCGCTTCGGCTCCCCCGTCCCCACCCCCGTGCTCGAGCTCATCGACGTGGTGCGCCTGCGCCTGCGGGCCTCCAGGCTGGGCATAGAGCGCATAGTGCTCAAGAACGGAGCGATGCTGGTCAAGGGCGGCAAATACGACTTCAAGGTTCCCGATATCGGCTCTGTGCACGACGCGGCCCAGGTTCTGTCGTCGTTTTTGGTATAATCTTTGATTTTTTTCCTACCTTTGCAGCTCATGCTGCGCAAAAAAGGTATGTTGAGAAGGTCCATTTTTTCCGCTGCGATCCTTGCGGCATTGCTCCTGGCGACCGGCCCCCGGGCCAAGGCCCAGGACGTCCTGGCCGACAACGCCTGGTCGCCCTACTCCCTCTTCGGCTTCGGCGACCTCGTGCGCGAAGGCTCGTCCTACAACCTCTCCATGGGCGGCACCGGCATCGGCGACCGCAACGTGCGCTACATCAACACGCTCAACCCGGCCGCGGTGACGGCCCGCGAGCAGAAGTCCTTCATGATGGATTTCGGCATCGAGAACCGCAACACGCTCTACCGCAGCGGCGATGCCAAGTCGGGCAACAATGTGTTCAACATGCACCACATAGTCGCCTCCTTCCCCATCTACACGCACTCCGCCTTCAAGGTGGGCTTCAGGCCCTACAGCACGGTGGGCTACAAGTTCCAGTCCAGCGAGCAGTCCGACGCCCTGGTGTCCGAGATGGGCGACGTGCGCTACACCCAGCAGGGAAAGGGCGGCATCTACCAGGCCTTCCTGGGAGCAGGCGTGACGCTCTGGAAGCGCCTGAGCCTCGGCGCCGACCTGAACTATTATTTCGGAAAGATCGACCGCTATTCGCAGACCTCTTTCTCCACGAGCGCCTCCTACCGCTACTTCAACACCGGCTGGGCCTACAACGTGAGCTGCTTCGGCGGCCGCTTCGGCCTGCAGTACGAGCAGCCCTTCGGTGGCGGCGTCTCGGCCATAGTGGGCGTGACCTACGACCTTCCCATGAAACTCCGCGGCGGCGAAAACCGCTATGCCATAGCAGAAACCGCATCTTCGACCGACACCATATCCTTCCGCAAGGGCTCCCTCGAGAACTACTCCAAGCCAGGAGAGCTCGGCGCGGGCCTCACCGTCCGTTCCGACACCTGGTCCGTATCGCTCGACTACAAGCGCGCCGACTGGACAGGCATCGACTTCGGCGGCTACCCCGGCGTGGATTTCACCACCGGCGTGGCCCAGAGCTTCAGGGCGGGCTTCGAGCTGACCCCCGGGCGCTACGACGTGCGCAGCGGCTTCGGCCACTTCCTGCGCCGCATGTCCTGGCGCGGCGGAGTCTACCACGAGCGCTCGCATCTCTGGCTCGGCGGCAACCAGGTCACTGCCACTGGCGTAACGCTCGGTTTCGGAATACCCGTGTTCCGCTACTACAACAGTGTAAATGTGGGACTTGACTTCGGCCAGAGAGGCTCCGTGGTCCCCGGTCCGGTGCGCGAACGTTATTTTTTAGTCAACGTTTCGTTCAATTTGCACGATATTTGGTTCATCAAACTGATGTACAACTAATTTTTACTATTTTTGCGATTCAATCCAAGTAAGATATGAAAAAGTTAGCCCTCATCCTCCTTACTCTTGCCCTGGCGATGCCGGTCTTCGCCCAGGGACGTTACGGAAAAGACAGCGCGGAGTGCGTGAAGTACCTCTCCTACTATTCCGAACTCGTCAAGCAGAACAACCTGGCCGAGGCCGCGCCGTTCTGGCGCCAGGCCTTCAGCCTCTGCCCTCCGACCGCGAACCAGAACATGCTCATCAACGGCCAGAAGATCATCCGCTACGAGATCAACCAGGCCCGCAAGGATCCTGTGCGCTACAAGGAGCTGGTCGACACTCTCCTTCTGCTCAACGACGTCCGTGCGCAGTACTATCCGAAATACGCCATCAAGAGTCTGGACAACAAGGCTATCGACGTGGTCAACTACTACGCTTCCGACTATGAGGCCCAGTACAGGATCCTGACCGAGATCCTCGACCAGATCAAGGACGAGGCCAGCCCGGTGGTCTTCGTGAAGCAGATGCAGTCGTCCGTCGAAATGTACAAGAACGAGAAGCTCGACGCCGAGGCCGTGATGAACAACTACACCAAGATCTCCGGCTACCTCGACGACAAGATCGACAAGTCCGACAAGCCCGAGTTCCGCGGTGCGAAGCTCGACGTCGAATCGCTCCTGATCGAGAGCGGTGTGGCCTCCTGCGACAACCTGGTGGCCCTCTACACCCCGCGCTTCGAAGCCAGCCCGAACGACGAAGCCCTCCTGACCAACATGGTCAAGATGCTGACCAAGAGCGAATGCATGAACACCGACCTCTTCCTCCAGGCCATAGTGAACCTCAACGAGATCAACCCGACCGCCAGCTCGGTCTACGGTCTCTACAAGCTCTACTCCGCCAAGGACGAGAACACCAAGGCCGCCGAGGCCCTCGAGCGCGCCATCAGCCTGCTCAACCCCGACGACGTGCAGACCCGCGCCGACTACACCTTCGAGCTCGCCACGTACTACTACAAGAAGTGCGGCAAGGTGGCTCCGGCAGTGGCCAAGGCAAAGGAAGCCGCCGAGATGCTCGAGAGCTACAAGGGCAAGGCCTACCTGCTCATCGGCACCATCTGGGGCGGCCAGAAGTGCGGTGGCAACGAAGTCGAGAGCCGCGCACACTTCTGGGTGGCGGTCGACTATCTGCAGAAAGCCGCGGCAGCGGATCCTGAAGTCGCGGAGGACGCCAACAGCCTCGCGGCCCAGTACCGCCGCTACTTCCCGAACCAGGCCGACGCCTTCATGTACGACATCATCGACGGTGAGGGCTACACCGTCAGCTGCGGCGGCATGAGCGAGCGTACCACGGTAAGGACCATCAAGTAATTGAACCCCAAAAAAACAATAATTGACATGACCGGGATGGCTGTCGCGTTTTTCGCGGCGGCCATCCTCTTCTGTTCGTGTGAGAGGGACGAGTCGGTGGTCATCGACTTCGAGCAGACTCCCGTCCAGGTGGTGCACGGCATGTCGATGCTCCAGACCGACAAGGGCGAAGCCACGATGCGCATGCACGCTCCGGTGATGAAGCGCTACTCGTTCACCCGCGACTCGGTCGCCCAGTCCTACGAGCTCTACACCGACGGGTTCTTCGTCGACGCCTACACTGAGCAGGGCGAGCTGGAGACCACGATAGTCTCCGAAAAGGCAAAACATGTGACCACTCCGGGCCAGGAGTCCTGGAGCGCATTCGGCAACGTGGTGATAACCAATCATATCAAGGGTCAGCGGATGGAGACCGACACGATCTACTGGAACCGCGAGGAGAAGCAGATCTACACCGACTGCTACGTGCGCCTGACTTCCGACAGCGGGCTGATGCAGGGCTACGGCATGACTTCCGACGAGCGTGCCGCCAACGCGGTGATACTCCACCCCTTCGACTGGTATGCCATCGACCGCGACTCCACCTACACCTACGTCGATACCGTCAATCTCATGGGACCCCGGCGCTAGCCGTCATCCCGGACCTGATCCGGGATCTCTCAAAAACTTTGAGTTTTTAACTCAACGTTTCCCCCCTTTTTTGCATCTACTATCTGATTTTTGTGTACTTTTGCACCCTGTCCCAAAAAGGGACCAACACGAAAGCACATAGAAATTAATAACTAAAACCCTCAAACCCATGGCGGTACTAGAGAAAATTCGCGTCAAATTCGGAATTTTGATCACGGTTCTCGTCGCGCTCGCACTGTTGTCGTTCATACTCGACCCCCAGACCCTGCGCTCGGCGTTCGACCGTTTCTCCGCCGACAACAAAGTCGGCTCGATGAATGGCAAGTCCATCTCCTACAAAGATTATTACGAAGAGCTCAACAACTACACTGAGATAGCCAAGCTCATGGGACAGAACCCCTCATCCGAAGAAGAACACGCCCGTCTGCGCGACGCGGCCTGGCAGTCCATCTTCGACAACGAGGTGTTCATCCCCAAGGCCGCTTCCGCCGGTCTCAGCGTAGGTGAAGAAGAGATGCTCGACCTCACCCAGGGCCGCACCATCTCCCCCGTACTCATGCAGCAGGGGCTGTTCGTCGATGCAAACGGCAACTTCAGCCGCGAGGCCCTGGCCGACTTCGTCCAGAGCATCGATGCCGACGAGACCGGCTCCGCCGCAGCGTACTGGTCCTTCCTCGAAGAAAGCGTGTATCGCCAGCAGCTCTATTCCAAATACGCATCGCTGATCGAGAAGAGCGACATCCTCTCCGCTCTCGAGAAGACCCGCCTTATCGCCGAGGGCAACGCCACCGCCGACGTCGACTTCGTCTTCTCGCCGATCCCCTTCGCCACCGACTCCACGATCACCGTCTCCTCCGACGAGATCCGCAAGTACTACAACGAACACAAGAATCTCTATAGGCAGCCGGCCAACCGCGACATCGAATACGTGATGTGGGAAGTGGTTCCTTCCGCCCAGGACTTCGCCGACACCCGCGCCGAGTTCGACGAACTCTACGAGCAGTTCGCCCAGGCCGACAACCTCAAGGCCTTCGTGACCCTGAACTCCGACAGCAAGTGGAACCCGTACTACTTCACCGAAGACCAGCTCTCCGTCACCCCTGAATTCCAGGAGACCGCTTTCCACAAGCCGGTCGGCGAGATCAGCCCCGTCGCGGTGGAAGACAACTCCTACGCCGCGATGCGCGTGGCCGACGTCCGCATGATGGCCGACTCGGCGCGCGTATATTATAAGGTATATCCTCTCTCCGAGGAAGCGACCGCCGAAGCCTTCATCGCCTCCCAGCAGGCCAGGCCCGACGCCTCGCAGTTCACCGAGATGGGCTGGGTGACCCAGGACGGCCTCCTTGCCAACGGCCTGCAGGACTTCTCCCCCGTCTTCGACGCCAGGGACAAGGTGTTCAAGGTGAAGAGCACCGCCAACCAGGCAGTCTTCGCCCTCTACGTCCCCGAGAAGACCAAAGCACAGAAGAAGGTCCAGATCGCCACTATCCTCAAGCGCGTCCTCCCTTCCGACGATACCTATCGCGATTTCCAGATGAAAGCCGTAGAGTTCGCCGACGCCTGCGACGGCAAGCTCGCCAACTTCGAGAAGATTGCCCTCGAGCAGAACCTCCCTGTCATACCTATAACTAATATGACCCAGGCCCAGCGCCGCATCGGCCCTGCCGACAACGCCCGCGAAGTGGTCTCCTGGGTATTCGACAAGAAGACCAGGGCCGGCGACGTGTCCGACCTCAAGATAGTCGACAACAAATACTACTTCGTCACGGCCGTGACAGCCACCCGCAAGGAAGGCTACGCCGACGTCCGCGACGTGGCGTCCCAGATCAGCACCATCCTCACCGGCCGGAAGGCCGTGGAGAAGAAGCTGGCTGAGGTACGCACGCAGATAGCCGGTCTCACCACTATGGAAGAAGTCGCCGAGGCGCTCTCCTCCACTGTGACCCACATCCCCGGCATGAGCTTCGGCTCCCTCCAGTACAGCCAGAACGACCCTGCGCTCATAGGTGCGGCCGCAGTAGCGCCCGAGAACACCATAGAGTCGGTAGGGGGTACCATAGGCGTCTATGTCTTCGAAGTGACCGGCCGCTCGGCGGGCAGCTTCTATTCGGAGGCCGACGCGGCTATCCAGAACTCCCGCAAGGCCCAGTATCACGCCAACGTGATGCAAAACGTAATTGCCAATGAAGCAGACATTAAAGACAACCGAGCAAGATTTTATTAACTTTTTTTCAACAATCCGGTGAAAAAAACCTCAAAAATTTGGCTAATCAAAAATTAATGCCTAATTTTGAGGCGATAAACTGTGTAGATATTTTTAAGTTTAACCAAAAAATAACAAACACACTTAACAAATTTTTTTATGAAAAAGATTATTTATTCACTGGTGATTATGATTGCCGCCGGCAGTCTTTTCACTTCTTGTATTGAGCAGGTGGAGCCCG
>CAJONI010000053.1 GCA_905235995.1 uncultured Bacteroidales bacterium | reverse complement strand
GCACTTTGTAGCGAATTTGTGCGTGTTTGTTACTTGCCAAGGGGTTATAGTGCTATAAACAAACAAATTTAGCGTTTTTTCTTGAAAAGGCCCACAAAAATCGTGTAATACTGTGCAAAGGACTTGCATAGAGTGTAAAAATGCCTCAACTACGAAGTGTAATTGAGGCAATAGAATAACCTGTGAAGTATAGCGATTACCTGAACGGCTCCGGCTCCGCATCATTGAGATACGCCACAATCCCATCGACATGCAGCCCAATGATGGCTTTCCGCCCGACATCAGACAGAAGGAAGGCGCAGTCTTCCCGGTTGTCCATAAAGAGATTCTCCGTGAGCACAGCTGCGCAGTAAGTGTGCTTCAGGATGTAGAACGGCTGCTCGATATCCGGATGGCCGTCGGACTCCGTGTGCTCAGGGAAGGTATAAGCGCACCACCCACGGGCCTTCATCCACTCCTTCCCCATCCCGGCCGCATTCACGTGGATGGAGATGGCCATTGTGTTACTGATGCCATATTTGAACGCGATGGCATTGATGCGACGGACACGCAGCAGGGCATCAGTGTCCTCCGGGGTGACAAGCTCGGCGTCGTAGCCGCGATACCGAAGGTGGAGGACAATGGCTGACTTCTTTATGTGTAAATATACTATGTCTATCTCCTTGCGCAAAATTTATATGCGGCATTTACCGACTCTGCGCAAAATGTTGGCTAATTTTTGCCTCATCGGCCCCCCAATATCTTGAGAGGCCGAAAAATTTTCCAGAAGATTTTTTTCTATTTTCAGGGCAGTTTGGATGCTCTAATGGGTAAAATTGTCGAAATCCAATAGGTTTTCTGGGTAAAATTGTCGAAATCTAGAACTTTAAGATGTATTCCTGTTCATCCCGGAAGGCGTTGCACTGTTCCAGATAAGCCTTGAGCGCATCATAATCGAAGCCGTCCAGGCCGCTGCTCCATAGACGTACCCTTTCCATAGCGCGAATGATGGTTGCCGGCTCTCCGTTTTGGGTAAGTCGCTTCAATGCATCAATGTAGTCGATACGGTACACTGTGGGGATGATAATCTTTGGCATTCCTGCGGCAGTCAGTTCTGCATTCATCATGATGCGGGATATGCGACCATTACCATCCATGAAAGGATGGACCTCGCTGATCATGAACAGGATGAAATAGGCCTTGGCAACGGGGTCTTGAAGGGCATTGTATATCTCAAACCCTTTCTTCAATGTTCCGCGTACAAGACGATAGTCGACGAAGTGGGAGTTGCCGGCCTTGTTATTCTGCTCCTTGAACAGCCCGGGCGTCTTTGTGGGCCGTGCTGACAGAAGGATTGAATGGCGGCGCTGGAGGATATTTATCAAGTCGTTCGGGTCTTTGGGCAAGATGGACATTTCCTTCCGGTTAGACGTGATGTAGAAGGTGCCCAAGACGTCGTGACTGTCTTCGTCTCTTGTGGGAAGCGCAACACCGGTATCGACAATCTGCTTGGCTTCCTCCACCTCGAACTCTGTTCCTTCAATATAGTTGGAAAAATAGCTTTCGAAGAAAGCGAAGTTCTTGTAGGCTGTCTCTGCCCCATTGATGTCAGTATAGTGCTTGTAATCTTTCTGGGAAAGATGCCCATACAACGTGCTGAACAGACTGATTCTCTCTGAATCGTACGGCTCTCCTGCCGCCCAGGCCTTGGCGGATTCTCCTTCCAAGGCCTCCGCTTCCCGTGTGGAAAGAATTGCTCCAATAATCTTATCAAGAAGCTTGAATTCGTTTTCCAATTGCAATTGTCCCGATATTCCGCGGGCCTCATCGCGGAGACGATTCAACTCTTTCTCCCCATTTGCCAACAGTTTCTTTTCAAGCTTCTCCTCAAGTTGAGCCTGGGGAATGCACTTGGAAACACCGTTTCTGACATAGCCCAGCTGAAGATTTTCCAAGTATGCGCGGGCGGGATTGGAAATGAAAAGACCGTCCAGATAGGGTATGTCTTTCTCGATGGGTTCAGGTCCGGCTATGAGGTGCAGAGTAATACCAGGCAACGATATGTTCTTGGTATATGCGTAAGTTAGATAGAAGTGACCATCGGCAGACGGCCGAAGTTCAAATGCTGAACGATGGCTTATCAAGGCGCCAGGATACAACTGGCCAATTATCTTGTACAGATTACGACGGACAATGTTTTCCGGAGTATCCGTCAGGTTGGTTGTATAGACGCGAGATGCTATCTTATGTAACTTCTCCTCCTTCTTGAGACGCGTGATCATAGCCGACTTTTTCTTGTCGGATGAAGCGATTAAGATTTCGGGCAACTGGGTATTTTTTTCCATTTCTTAGCGTTATTTACGACAAAGATGGGTAAAATTTTCTAAATTCAGGCCTATTTTGAGGTAAAATTGTCGAAATCTACTCTCCTGGCGCCTTCTCCATCGCATCCATGGCATCGGTCCTGGCTTTCTCGGCGATGCCGATGGAGAGCATGAAGCAGATGAAGACCTTTCGGCCGCAGTGGTTGCTGATTTCGGAGTATTTGGGGACGGCGATGCCGTAGCGGCGGTCCTTCCGGAGATTCCGCTTACGGGCGATGGGCACAGACGGTTGAAATTTACAGAATTCTCGGTATATTTGTCTTCCCAGCACCACACAATCGGTATCCATGAATACGTTACTCCAAGAAATCACCGCGCGGGCAGATGAGGGCCAGGTGGAGGGTCTGTCCCGATTCTTCAAGACCGGGCCCGGACAGTATGGCGAGGGCGACAAGTTCCTCGGGATCAAGGTGCCCGTGACGCGGGAGGTCGTGAAGGCCTGCTGGCGGGAAACCAGCCTGCAGAACCTGGAAGAATGCATCGCCAGCGCATATCACGAGGTGCGGCTTGCCGCGCTGCTGGCGCTGGTGGAGATCTTTGCGCATGCAAAGAGATTCCGGGTCAAGCCCGGAATGACAGAACAAGATTGCATCGACTTTTACCTCGCGCATACCGACCGGATCAACAACTGGGACCTGGTGGACCTGAGCTGCTATCCCCTGCTGGGCGTGTGGCTGCTGGACAAGGACCGGCGAATATTGTACGACCTGGCAAGGAACGGAAAAACCCTCTGGGAGCAGCGCATAGGAATGGTCAGCACAATGACATTCATCCGTCACGGGCAGCTGCAGGACACTTTCGCCATCGCCGACATTCTCCTGCATCACCCGCACGACCTCATCCACAAAGCCGTGGGCTGGCTGCTCCGCGAGGCCGGGAAGCGAGACAGGGAGGCGCTCGTCAAGTACCTGGAACCCAGGTATCAGACCATGCCCCGGACGATGCTCCGTTATGCCATCGAGAAGTTCCCCGAAGCGGAGCGCCAACAATACCTGAAGAAAGCCGGATGGTTTCAATCCGGATACTGACCGCTATTTGAGGATTAAAGTGTGATGGACAGACACTAATCAATCTACACGACAAAAGTTTCTCATCCGGGCGGTATTTTTCTTATATTTACGAAAAATTGACCTGACATGAAAGAGAAAATGACCATCGGCATCCTTACTTCGGGAGGCGACGCTCCGGGAATGAATGCGGCCATCCGCGCCGTTACCCGCTCAGCTATCTTCGCAGGCTGGAAAGTGTTCGGCATCTACCGCGGCTATGAAGGCCTGATCAACGGCGACATCAAGGAATTCACCAGCGAATCGGTGAGCAGCACCATCCAGCGCGGCGGCACCATCCTCAAGACGGCCCGCTGCGACGAGTTCCGCACCCCCGAAGGACGCGCGAAAGCCTGGGCCAACATCCAGAAGTTCGGCATCGACGCCCTGGTCATCATAGGCGGAAACGGTTCCCTTTCCGGCGCGGTGGAACTGGCGCGGGAATATGAAATCAGGGTCATAGGCCTGCCCGGCACTATCGACAACGACCTTTACGGCACCGACTCCACCATAGGTTACGACACGGCGCTGAACACGATCGTCGAATGCGTCGACAAGATACGCGACACCGCGACCTCCCACGACCGCATCTTCTTCGTGGAAGTCATGGGCCGCGACGCCGGCTTCCTGGCGCAGAACTCCGCCATCGCGGCCGGCGCCGAGGCCGCCATCATCCCCGAGGACCGCACCGACATCGACCAGCTCGCCCAGTTCATCGGGCGCGGCATACGCAAGAGCAAGAACAGCTCCATCGTGCTGGTGTCGGAAAGCAAGAAGGGAGGCGGGGCCATGCACTACGCGGAACGTGTGCGCAAGGAATACCCCGAATACGACGTGCGCGTCACGATACTGGGACATCTGCAGCGCGGCGGCACGCCCTCGGCCTACGACCGCATCCTGGCCTCGCGTCTCGGCGTGGCCGCGGTGGAAGCCCTGAAGGAAGGCCAGCGCAACGTGATGATCGGAGTGAAGAACGACCAGATAGTCTACGTGCCGATCGGCCGTGCCGTAAAGTACGACAAGCCCATCGACCCCGAGCTCCTGAACGTCCTGACGGTACTGTCGATCTAATCCTGATTCTTGATCCACACGTCTCTCTGCGGGAACGGAATCTCTATTCCATTCTCGTTCAGCGTATTGTAGATCAGTTCCTGCTCGCGGGCGATGAAGCCGCCGCGCTCTTCCACCAGCACGAACTGCTTGATCGCGATGTCGACGCTGCTATCGCCGAGGCCGTCGACCACCACAGTGACGCCCCGCTTGGGATCTATCATTGGACGCCCGTACTTGTCGTCGGTCTGCAGCTGCTTGACGGCTTCTGACAATAGTCCCCTGACCTTCTCGATGTCGGAACCGTATTTGACGCCCACTATCACCTTCACGAACTCGTAGTCGCTTCCGCGGGTGAGGTTCTTGAAATTCTTGTTGAAGAGAGTGGTGTTGGTGAAGGCTATCAGGGTATCCTCCAGGGTCTGGATCTGGGTGGTCTGGTAGCTTATCGAGGTCACCTTGCCACGGATGCCGTCGCACTCGATGTAGTCGCCCACACGGAGCCTACCGCTCATGAGCTGGATGCCGTAGATGAAGTTGTTGAGTATGTCCTTCATGGCAAGGCCGAGACCGGTCGCCAGGCCGGCCGCAACTATCGACAGCGCACCCAGCGGAATCCTGAACACGAAGATGAGTATGACGACATAGACGCCCCATACAAGGATGCTTATCACGTTGTCGGCGAGGGTGAAGTTGATTTCGTTGGAATGGATGTGGGTCTTGCCTTCCTTCGAGGCGAAGCGGTCGATGCGGAAACGGCGGTAGAGTCCCTTGGCCAGGTAGCTGAGATAGTTGAACATGAACAGCAGCAGCACCACCACGATGAGCTTGAACACCGACAGGTGCAGGACTACGTTGCCTCCCTTGTCGCTGATGTCGACGAAAGGCTCGAAGAACATTTTGCGGAAGATCTCGCTCAGGTCGAACATCCCGGACGAAAGCATCAGGCAGAGCGGCACGGAAAGTATGGCCGCCGCGGGGATCACGACCTGACGGAGCAGGTCGGAGAACCAGGTCACTGCGATGTAGGTATCCTTCCTGCCGGATTCGTAGATGACATGTTCCTTCCTGTAGTCAAGCTTGCGCTGCTTGAGCCGCTTGTTCTCATATCTCTCAAGCAGTACCCTGAAGGCCGTGATGGCTTCCAGCGCCGTGAGCTGGAAGAGCCACCAGATGACGATCTGGAGTCCGAGCAGCACATAGCCCGCCCAGGAGATTATCAGGGTCGCGGCCATCACTCCGAATGTGATCCAGCTGTAAAGCACGTCGCCCCTGGTATCTTTTCGCCTGGATGCACGGCGGCACATGGCATACTGCCAGATCGTAAAGACCAGCATGACGGCCGTGAACAGCAGGTTGAGCAGCCGGTTGGGTATGAAGATGATACGGAAGGTGATCACCACCAGGGCGAGCAGGATCATGGGCATGTAAAGCGGCAGTATCCTGCGGACGTTCGCCGCCGGAATGCGGACGAGCAGCGACGAGAGCATGATGACCAGCAACAGGGAATAGGCCAGCATCAGGTTCGACGAGACCCTGAAAAAATTCTGGTCGATGAACAGCCTGGCCACCAGGATGGAAATGCCGAAGACGGTCACTCCGACAAGCAGGGTGAAGATCATGCTGCGCTGCCTGAAATCTTCGGTCTGGAACCAGGCAATCTTCCGCCTGAGCAGCCGGACGAACAGGTTTCCGAGCAGGGTCGCCAGTCCTATGTACAGGAGTGTGAACAAGATGAAGCCACTCACCACGGACCCGCGCCAGTCGCTGCTGCGCAGGATTTCGGCGTCCTCGGAGTACTTTCCGATGCCGTATTTCCGGCCGGCGTCCTGGAATGCCATGCGTGAGTATCGGGGAAGGCTGCCGAGTATCGTGAAATAGTTGGTCTGCCCGTCGATGAAGATGTTCCTCTGGATGATCTCGTAGCGGCTGCGGGCGTAGTTGTAGCTCTCCTCGAGCCGTGAGTTCATCACCTCGTAGTGGTCGTTGTCCTTGATGATGCGGTCGCGGGCCTCGGTGTACATCTCGAGCAGCCTCAGGGTGTAGAACAGGCAGGAGTCGCGGTCCACCTGTCCCTGCTCGTCGAGGTAGAAAGGCTCTTCTTCCAGCTTTTCAGGGTCTGTCTGGAACTTCCGGACCGCCTCCCCCGTCATGAGTTCCTTGGCGTCCGCGATCACCAGGATGGTGTCCATCAGCGCCGACAGGCTGTCCGGTACGAAATCGAGCTTGTCGAGCATCGGCGGAAGCCGGCGCAGCGCTTCTGCAAGGTATTCATAGCGCTCGATGTCAAGGTTGATGCGCTCCACTATCTCATCGAAGGGCTTGCGCTGCCTGTGGTAGTTCTCGTATTCGCGGGTCACCTCGTCGAGGGCGTAGGACATGTCGAAGGTATAGTCCTGGTTCTGGGAGAAAAGCACCAGGGCCAGCTCGTTGCACCTCTTGGTAAGGTCGACGAGTTCCTTGTGCTGGGCTTCGTTCAGCGTAGATATGCGTGACTGGAGGTTCTCCATCTTGGTGTATTCCTGATGGAGTTCCGAGCGGAGTATGCTGAGGGTCTTGGCGAAGTTGCGTTCGTTGAAAACCGCGAAGGCCGGGATGACGAATGCGATGGTCAGCGCGAGGGCCGTTATGAGATGCTTTTTCCTGTTCATGGACGCAAAAGTACAAAATCACAACTTTTTTTGCTAACTTGGCGGTCAGAATTCAAAATTTATACAACCATGAGCGCAAAAAGTTTCTTCTCTTTCGTCATTGGCGTAGCCGCCGGCGCAACCGCAGCCTGGTTCCTTTCAACTGAGAAGGGCCAGCAGACCATAGCTGATATCAAGGGCAAGGCCGCCGAAGGTCTCGACCAGCTCGACAATGCTGTCGGAGAGTTCAAGGCCAAGGCGGAGGCCAAGGTCCGTGCCGTAGCTGACACCATCGAAGAAAACCTCGGAAAATGAACGATCTGAAGCAGTACATCGACCTCAAGGTCGATGAGCTGAAACTTCGTGCCACCAAGGGTCTGTCCGTGGCCATGGGCCGTCTGGTAGCCATGTTCCTGATAATAGGGCTGCTGTTGATAGTGCTTTCCCTGATGGCCGTGGTGCTGATCCAGTGGCTCGCAGAGCTGATTGGAAGCATGCTCATTGCCAGTGCGATAGTATGCGGTGCTTTCGCACTCGTCCTGGTCGTGCTGCTCATGCTTCGCAAGCGCCTGTTCCGCAATACTTTCGTCAAACTCTTCATACAGATCTTCTATGGCGAAAAGTAAATCCGGGAATATAAAAGGCTTTGCGGACATCCAGACCTACGAAGAGCTGGAAGCCGCAATCAGGCAGGTTAAGCGCCAGCAGGCCCTGAACCGTGAATCAGCTACCACCTACGGCCTGTTCTCCGACGGTCTCTTCTCCGGAGGCCTCTTCTCCGGAGGCGGCCTGTTCGGCTGGACGGACATCCTCCGCTTCGGCATCCGCCTCCTCCGCAAAAGGCTGCTGAAATAGACAGCGCTTTTGCCTTATTGCGGAGGAATGCGAATCCATTAGTCTATTTTTTAAATCTTTCTGTTCTCCAGTCAGAGATGGGACCGGACCAGTTGAGGCCGAAGGCGAAGTCCCAGGCGTGGCCATTTTCGTCAATGTAGGGAGCCATGTCGTGAGGCAGGTCCTCGCACTGATGCTCGACCGTAGCCATGTCGGCCGGCATCTGCATCGGCAGCAGACCGGAAGGCTCCGCCGCGCCCTGCACGATGTCGAGCACCGCCTGGTTCTGTACGCCGAAAGTCACCAGAACCGCATCGGCAAACGGCTCGAACTCAGGCACGAACGGCCTCGTCGCAGCTACGACCACCACTACAGGCTTCTCTCCCATCGCCATCTTCGTACGGGCGACCAGCGCGACATCGTCGGCATTGGGAGTCTCCACGCTCTTCCCCTTGAAGGAACGGTTCGTGAAACTCTCCTTCGGGTCGCCGCCGGCAATGGACAGCTCGCGGGCCTCGACAGCCGTGTAGGGGCTGTACTGCAGTGAGATGGGCACATAGCCGTTGCCTCCGTGAGCGCGGTCTTCCACGTTGTAGCCGCTGCCCGCCATGGGCTCCTGGATCATGACCAGGGCGAAATCGGCCTCTGACGGATCTTCCACCCATTCGAAATATTTCTCCACCAGAGCCCTGTCGACAGGATAATCCCAGCGCGCAGGCGCACCGCGGAATAGGCCGAACATGCCCATGCTCTGCGGATACCAGCGCTGAGGCACATAGACCTTACGCTTCCCAGCACCCTGATCACCGTCATCCCGGACCTGATCCGGGATCTGCGGCAGCACGCCGCTGTTCTTCACCATAACTATCGACTTGACCTGCGCCTCGTAGCCAGCCTGCATGAATTCCGGATTGCCGACGATCGAAGCAGTGGTCGCAGCGTCGAGATAAGGGTTTTCGAAGAGCCCGGTGCGGAAACTGTTCATGAGCAGGCGCACCGCGGAAGCCTCGAAGCGGGCCCTGGCACTCTCCTCACCGAAATCACGCACCCACATCCCGTAGGCCTCGAGCACGGGACCCTTGTCGTTGTTGCCGCCGAACTGGTCGACGCCCGCCTTGATGACCTCATAGTGGCGCTCGGCCACGGTCAGGCCCTCGGTTCCCCAGCACTTGCCGTCGAAGCTCTCGATGGACGCGTTGTCGTAGGTGATGTTCCAGTCGGTGCAGACCACCCCGTCGTAGCCATACCTGCCACGGAGCAGGTCGGTGATGATGTACTTGCTGTAGCTGTTGCCAACATTCTTTCCTGAGGGATCGATACCGTAGGATATAGTATAATAAGGCATGACAGCCGAGGCCATCCCCGTGCCGCCCTTCAGACGGAAGGCACCCTCCAGGAAGGCGCGCAGCTGCGTTTCGAATCCTCCGCCGGGATAGACGGCGTACTTGCCGTAGTTGAAGTGTGCGTCGCGTCCGCCCTCCTCGGGGCCGCCGGAGGGCCAGTGCTTGACCATCGCGTTGACGCTCTTGCTCCCCCACCCTCCCTTCGCTCCGGGAGTGGTCTGGAAGCCGTCCACGTAGGCGCGGGCCATGGCCACGTCGAGGTCGGGATCCTCACCGAAAGTGCCGTTGAAACGGCTCCAGCGAGGTTCGGTGGCAAGGTCGATCTGCGGACTCAGTGCGGTCGCGATACCCAGGGCGCGGTATTCCTCGGAAGCTATCTGCCCGAAGCGCTCCACGAGTTCCGGATCGAAAGTCGCGGCAAGGCCCAGCGGAGTGGGCCAGAGCGAGATCTTGCCTCCGGCGCCCATGTTGAATTCGGCAGTGGCCGCAGTCTCGTTGCGCGGGTCGGAGGAATTGTTGGCCGGGATACCGTGGCCGAAGCCCTCCACGAAGGCCTGCACGGCATTGTTCCAGCGAGCCGCCACTTCCGGCGATTCCACACTGGTCACTAACACTGCCCTGAGGTTGTCCTCCTCCAGGAACTTGCGCTGCTGGTCGGTCATCTCCCAGGGTTCAGCGCCGCTTTCAGGATAATTCTTTCCATCGTAGGTTGCGGCACCGAAGCCGTAGGCAGAGCCGGGCACGGCCTGATGGCCGCTGTAGAGCATCAGACCCGCGATCTCCTCGATCGAGAGCTGCGAAGCCAGGTCCCTGGCACGTACCTCGGCCGGCTTGCGCCAGTCCTCGTAGACGTCGAGCACTCCGTTGCGGTTCATGTCCTTGAAAGCATAGCCGTTCTTCTCGATGACAGGCGCGGAGACATAGCCCAGCGTGGCACCGCCCCTCTGCGTGATCAGGGTATATCCGTCGGCCTCCAGCGCCGTCCATTTCGGACCGCATGCCGACAAGCAGGCAGTGGCGGCCGCAAGGACCGCCACTGCTGAAAGGAATCGATTGATTCTCATCGGAAAAGTCGTCTACTTGAACAGCTTCGGAACGAATTCCGAGAGATATATGCGCCAGTTGCGCCAGATGTGGCCGCCGTCGGTCTCCATGTAGGTGTAGGGATACTTGTTGGCGTCGAGCTTGGCGCGGAACTCGTTGTTCGACTGGATGAGGAAGTCGGTGGAGCCGATGCCGATCCAGAGGAGCTTCGGTTTCTTGGAGAAGTAGGTTGCGAGCTTGCCGTCGAAGTTCTCGTAGATTTCCTTGTGTGCAGCGGTCTGCTCGGAGCCCGTGCCGATGGCGGCGGAGAACATGCCGGACCAGCCGAACATGTCGGGATTGTTGAGCGTGACGTACAGCGTGTGGAAACCACCCATCGAGAGGCCGCAGATGGCGCGGGAGTCTTTCCTGGCGATGGTGCGGTAGCGGCTGTCGATGAACTTCACGACCTCGGGGAACGAAGTCTCGAAGGTGCCTTCCATGGTCTGGGGCAGCTGCATCGTGGGACGCGTGTAGCCGGTGGAGTTCTCCAGCGGAGCCGCTTCCTGCGAGATGTTGCCGTTGGTGAAGACCACGATCATGGGCTTGGCCTCGCCGCGGGCGATCAGGTTGTCGAGAATCTGGGTTGCACGGCCCTGCGTGACCCATGCATCCTCGTCGCCGCCGATGCCGTGGAGCACGTACAGCACGGGATATTTGGTCTTCGTGTTCTCTTCATAACCGGCCGGGGTGTAGACTGTCAGGCGACGGTCGAAACCGGCGGTCTTGGAGGGATACCACACCTTGGATACGGTGCCGTGCGGCACGCGGTGGATCGCATAGAGGTCGCTGCGCTCCCCTACCTTGGGTACCAGCAGCACGCTGGTCAGCGAGGCGATATCGCGGTTGACGAACACGTTGTTGTTGTCGATCACGGAATTGCCGTCGACGATCATCGTATAGGTGTACATTTCAGGGGCCACGACGAAGGGCGTGGTGTATTCCCACACACCGCCTTCCTTCTCGACGAGGTCGGCCACGCCAGGGGCGTCATAGCTCATCTTGTTGCCGCCGAACTCGACTTCGAGTTTCTGAGTGGGCAGGAAGTCGCCGGTCACCTGAACCTTCACGGCCTTGGGGGCACGATAGCGGAAGGTCACGGTTCCGTCGGGATTGATAACGGGAGATTCAGTGTTCGGACCGCCCCAGAGTGCCTGCTGAGCGAATGCCGATACGGTCAGTGTCAGCGCGGCGAGAATGATAAATACTTTTTTCATGAAAGAATTTAAATTGGATCCCGGATCAGGTCCGGGATGACGGTTACTTGAAGCTTTCACCAGCCTTCTTCAAGGCTTTCGGGAGGCATTCCTGCCAGAAATTCCAATAGTGGATACCGGTGCGGGCTATCCATTCACAAGTCATGCCCTGCCCATTCATGTAGTCGGCAACAGTCTTGGCGGCGTTGTTGTCGACCGTGGTGTCTTCCGTCCCCACCTCGATGGTGAAGAGCGGGAAGACCTTCTTGTCGGACTGTGCATTGATCAAGCCCGTAAAGGTGTTGACATCTACGGCGGGGCTCATCGCATAGGCGTACTTGAACTTGGCCGGATATTTCAGGGCATGGTACAGCGTACCGTAGCCACCCATCGACAGGCCGGCCACGGCCCGCTTCCCGCTGAACTTGTACCTGGCTTCCACAGCCGGCATCAGTTCCTCGTGGAAGTAAGTCTCGTAGCTGCCCAAATAGTAGGTCATCTGCGCGTCGGGCATGACTATTATCATGGGCACGCCGCCGGTAGTGACATAGCGACCTGCTATGCGCAGCGCGTCACCCTTGTCGAGCCAGGCGTTCTGGTCGTCGGCGGCGCCGTGGAGCAGATACATGATGGGATAGGATTTTTCAGCGTCGAACTTGGGCGGGAGCCAGACATTGTATTTCATGGTCTTGCCCATCGCTTTGCTCTCGACGCTCAATCCCCTGACTTCCTGACCGTTGGGATGCAGCAGGTCAAGGATGTCCACCTGATCTTCCTTCTCAGGCTCCACATGGCCGCAGGCACTGAGCGCAAACGCGCCCAGTGCCACGACCATTGTGGTCATAAGGAATACCTTAGAAAAAACGCGGTTCATCAAGGGATTTCGCAAACGAAGGTATAACCTGTAGAGCCCACGAACGTGTAAAGGCCGTCCGCATAGGATACTGTAACGGTCTCGCCGGCATTGATGTCAACGCGGACACCGTCCTTCATGTAGAAGGAGCCGCCGGAGACGCCCCAGTCGGGGAAGTTGTAGCCGTTGCAGACCAGACCCGGCTCGGAAGCATATTCCTGGCAATCGTAAGTTCCCGAAAGATCCGTCTCGCCTTCGGCCAGCAGGAGTTCGAAAACCGCGATGATGGCATCGCCATCAAACATCGTAACCGTATGCTTCATCACGGTGCTGCCTTCTGCCACAGGCGCTATGCCTTCCGTGGCAGGGAAAACAACCGGCTCATCGCCGCCAGGGGTATAGTCAGGACCGGCAGCCGAGAAGGAGTAGCCGGTGGAGCCCTTGAATTCATAGGCGCCCTTGGCAAGTTTCTTCACTTCGAGGGTCTCACCGGCGTTGATGTCCACACGGACACCGTCCTTCATGTAGAAGGAGCCGCCGGAGATGCCCCAGTCGGGGAAGTTGTAGCCGTTGCAGACCAGACCCGGCTCGGAAGCGTATTCCTTGCACTCATAGGTGCGGGCCAGTTCGTTGTCGCCTTCTTCGAGCAGCAGCTCGAACACGGCGACCAGGGCGTTGCCTTCCGTAATGTGGATGGTGTGTTTCATCACGGTGCTGCCCTCGGCAAGCGGTTCGACAGATTCAGTATAATCGTAGTCGATAGACGGGCCCTGAGGGGTGAGCTCGGGGATTTCACCGGTGAAGGTGGCCCAGTTCGGATAGGTTTCCTCGCTGCCCCAGGTGATGGTGAACTTC